>NZ_JBEOPM010000025.1:0-71465 GCF_040310165.1 Shewanella sp. AC91-MNA-CIBAN-0169 | reverse complement strand
TCCCCACCAGAATACTGGTAGGGATTATCTTTCATCTGCAAGATCGGTCAAGTGCCCTTAAACGATCGGCATTGGCCCATTCACTAGGCGTTATACGCGGGAGGATGCATAGCATGAGTTTTGGAAAAATACTTTTTGCGACATTGCTATTCGCTATTTTAGGCGGTTGCGACACGATATATGGTATTACTCGTTACTCATCCATTGGCTCTGTGCAACTTCCCATTTAGTGTATGGTAAAAGCGACAAAATCAGTTCAAGGAGTCTCTGATGTCGAGTACCGCTCAGAGGAGGGTGGCCGGGAATTAACTTTGAGTGGGATACAGCAACCAGAAGTGATTAGCAGGATTCTATATACCTATGATGGTTTAAATGGAAATTTCTATTTCCGAACTAACCATAAGGGTATTGTTGAATTTAATCATACCTACTTTGGTATTAATCGTCGTCCTCCTCAATCTGATATCGACAAAATCAGGCCGGTGATGCTGAAAATTGAAGACTCAATTACTCAACATTGCAAAATAGATATATCTACAAAAACAGTAGAAAAATGCATGGGAATTACATGTGGCGGCGTATAACAAGCGCAAGCAATCGGACTTGGTCAAGGTGGCCTCTATGAGATTTGTACTGTTAATTTCATTACTTTTCCCTTTTGTCGTAGGGGCAACTGATGTCATGCCTAATGAAGGAAATCTAGTTTATACCCCTAAACTCAATGAAGTTCTCGAATTGAAGATTTGGGCTAAAAATACTTCTAATGTCAGTGGCTTTGCCACTATAGAGTTTACCGTGGTGAAATCAGGCAAAGTGGAAGATGTTAACGTTATTGATGCTTACCCGGTAAGCTTAGGTTACGACTCAGTAGAGGCTATTAAGTTATGGCTATTTACTCCCGCGACAGTTAATGGAGAAGTGGTTAAAGTTACCAATAAGGCAACTTTTCATTTTCAGCAGAAATGACGTATAATAAACCAATTATTCCGACCTCAACTCGCTGCGCTCGTTTCGTCGGCATATTGGGGCGTTAGCTGTTTCGGATACGTATGAGTATTAACATTCAAACTTCGCCATTAATTGCTAAATTAGAGAGATACTTATCTGGTGAATTATCTCATGATGAAATATCAGAATATTCTTGGGCATTAGCGGATAAAGCACCTGATTCAATTCCAGAGGAAGACAAAGAGTATTGGTCTTGTGTTTTTTCAATTATACATCTTGCAGACGAGTCTCACTTCAAAGATGGATGTACTCAAAAAGAGTTAGGTGTACTATTGGAAAAGTTAAAAATAAACCAACACCTGCGATAAAACAGCTAACAAGAGACTATGGATTTCTTGACAAAAGATTATATAAATATTTAAATGTCATATATCGACTACGAATGTTCACTATCTGAGATGTGATTTTTCGATTAGTGATTGATTATAATGAATTTTAATTTTATTTTGTGTCTGATTGCTTGGGTTCAAATCCCTATCCCTCCGCCACATTAAATACAAAAAAAGCCGTTGATTATCAACGGCTTTTTTTGTTTCTGGCGTTTGAGGGGCTCTCCATAAGGATTGACTCAGACAATGTATCTTTATCGAGCACCCAACAATGTATACTTCACGCGTATCTGCTTAGCCAAATATTTACGCGACAAGGGCTTCCCTTTTGACGTAAAAGTCTCCTTACTGACTCGTGACAGAGCAGAAGCGGTCATCCGTAACATTGATGTTGCCGGAGCACTCAAAAAAATCATCAAGTCTATTGACCATCAAACGCGCATTAATGACTTTATTCGCTACGTCGATGACAAAACATGGCCACCCCGATGACAAAACATGGCCACCCAACCCAACTAACTAAACATCATAACTAAACATGGCCACCCAACCCAACTGGTTAAATAGCAAGCACTCAACTAGGCTTAGTTACCTTTAACTCAGACAGGTAATCTAAGATGGCCAGACCAAGACAGACAATCGTTAGCCTGGAAGATACACCTTACTATCACTGCTGTTCTCGTGTGGTACGTAAGGCTTTTCTGTGTGGAATTATCACTCAACAGGAGAGAACTTTGAGCATCGGCGTGAGTGGGTCGATTCACGCATTCTAGAGTTAGCGACCATCTTTGCTATTGATATCTGTGCTTATGCCGTGATGAGTAATCACTTACATGTGGTTATAAAAGTCGATGCTGACAAAGCAAAAAAGTGGTCAGATAAAGAAGTGCTAATTCAATGGCACAAGGGCTTTAAAGGTACGTTACTCACGCACAAATACCTAAAAGAGGAAGACCTTAACCAGTTTGAACTGCAAACCGTCAATCAATGCATTACCGAATACCGTAAACGCTTAATTGATATCAGTTGGTTTATGCGCTCACTCAGTGAGCCCATCGCCAGAATGGCCAACAAAGAAGATAAATGCACAGGGCGATTTTGGGAGGGTAGATTCAAATCACAGGCATTGCTTGATGAAGCTGCAGTATTAGCCTGTATGGCCTATGTCGATTTAAACCCTATCCGCGCTAAAATGGCAGCAACCCCCGAAACCTCAGATTACACCAGTATTCAGCGCCGTATCAATTCAGCAATGAAAGGAGAACAACCAGCAGAGCTAT
The DNA here is from genome assembly GCF_040310165.1 of Shewanella sp. AC91-MNA-CIBAN-0169. Classification (NCBI taxonomy): domain Bacteria; kingdom Pseudomonadati; phylum Pseudomonadota; class Gammaproteobacteria; order Alteromonadales; family Shewanellaceae; genus Shewanella; species Shewanella sp. AC91-MNA-CIBAN-0169. The sequence goes on along the minus strand of NZ_JBEOPM010000025.1, from coordinate 68,848 downwards.
TACCGTTTGTGGGAAATGAAAGGCTCAATATGCCTAACGGGCTCATGTTCAGTGTAAAAGACTACATTGTATTGGTTGAAGATACCGGTCGGATAATTCGAGAAGATAAGCGTGGTGCCATTAGCTCAAGCAGCCAGGACATACTGAATAGACTCAACATCCCCGCAGATAATTGGCTTAAAATCACCACTGAATTTGGTGCATTATTTAAAGGCGCTGTCGGAGCATTACCCGCATTAACCGAATATTGTGAGCATTTAGAGCGAAAACGACGACAAGGCGCTGCAAATTGTCAGCGCTGGCTGTGCGCTTAAGCATTAATTCTTGAAAAACCACCATCTTCCTTATACTTGATTGATATCAAGATTTTCTGCTGTGCTGAATTTCTTAGATGACCATAAATCACTCATTTAACGATAATATTTTAGCCATATCGATAAAAATTGATGAGTTGATCACATCGATCGTAACCCTCGCCAAAGCCATGAAAACGAGTTATGTTATTTGTTCAAGAAATGGGTGGCTTCGTTTTTCATTGGGTGGCTTCGTTTTTCATTGCCAACAAACTTGTTGGTGAAAAAACCCAGAAAGGGCGGCTTCACTCTCTGAAGGATTTTTATGAGAAATATCCAAAGCATTTATCCAAAGGTGAAATACAAAAAATCAGAGGTGCTGTTCAAAGCGCATGGTTTGAAAATAAATTAGATGGTTCATTTAAGAGCGAATCTCTGGCAGCACAGGCATTTTCGGATGCAATAAATCCGATTTCAATTGAATATGGAATTGAGATTGGTGCCAACATAGGTTACGAAGCACTTTCTAATGCTTATTTTTTATCTGATGCGGTAACGTCATATTCGGCGGATAGCATCGACTATCAAGATTATGCATTTGCTAGAGTTGTCGGAAACAGGACTGCTTATGTACACACGCATGGCTCCCCTGGAGGAGGATATGATGATGAGCATTTTTCTGGGCATGTACAAAACTTTGAGGGTTGGAATGGTGGAGATATAGGTTTTTCTCAGAAATTTCAGATAAATGGTTACATGGCATCACCTTCAGGTCGTTTATATAAGTTTGATTATAATGGGTTTAAACTAGCGAAAAGCATTCCATCGAGAGAGTTTATTACTGAGGTAGGGAGATAGTTATGAGATTTATAAGATTAGTATTAATTTCTGTGTTCTATCTATTATCTGTAAAAGTAAATGCAGGAAATATTATGTTAGATGCCAACGAACGTTGTTTCGATGGTCTTTGTACTGTGTCAATCATTCACTTGATGGCTAATGCTGATAAATATGAAAGAAAGAAGGTATGGGTCACAGGTATTGCTGATTTTAGCGATCCTAAAAAAGGCACAATTTACTTGGATGAGGGGTCATATAAACACAAGATTTATGAGCATTCCGTTTCTGTTGAATTAGACACCCCTAAAATGGCAGCATTGCTGAAGAAAGAACCTGACTTTTTTCAAGGTAAATATGTCTATGTTGATGGAGTGTATCTAGCTAATTTAGGTCATCATAATGGCGATAATGGTGGTATTTACGACGTGGAATCAATTTACATCATTGGATTGAAAGGAAGCGAGAGGTAATATTTCGTCTGTGAACAGAAAGTAAAACATGGCTACACAACCAAGCTGGTTAAATAGTAAGCGCTCAACTAGGCTTAGTTACCTTTAACTCAGACAGGTAATCTAAGATGGCCAGACCAAGACAGACAATCGTTAGCCTGGAAGATACACCTACTATCACTACTGTTCTCGTGTGGTATGCGTAATAATTAAGAAACCCATAATTATTCAATGTTACTTGATCAAGTAATTATGGGGCTCGATTTTTCTCGAAGTAAGACCTCGAGGAAGCTGTTCTGACCAAAGAAATGAGCTTGGGTTTAGCGATCTCCCTAATAGCACAAGGTAAACAGTATGTTAGTTAAAATTCACAACTCGAAAAATGAAGAATTGACTTCACTACTTGATGAATTAGTAGCTAGTGAGCTAGCGAGCGTTAAGCATGCTGTTGCTGATAGTATTACCACTTACAATGTATCTGATGAGCTATGTGAATCAGTGCTGGATGACCTGACAGAAACTTTGATGTCTAAAGGTTTAGATTCCGATGGCAACGTGAATTCTGTCGGTCTTGATATTGAGCGATACATAGACCTATTTAATCAATAAGTATAGGCTCATAATTATTGACTTTTTTCAACTTCAGGAATAAAGTCAATTTTAGTTAGCAATTGCAGAACTTGATGATGCAGAACTCTGCAAGCTAATGAATTTAAACGACTATTTTAACTATTTAATTCGAGAGTCTGGGTTCAAATCCCTATCCCTCCGCCACATTAAAAACAAAAAGGCCTTATCGAAAGATAAGGCCTTTTTGTTTGGGCGAAAGATAGAGATTTAAACCCAGGGTTACTCTTTATTACAAGCAAGCTATCCCTCCGCAAGATTTAAGGCAAAGACGAAAAAGTATCATCATGAATTACAGATTAACTGCAGGTGTCACGATTAATTTTATTAGCTAAAACCCAAAGTCTATGTGTCAATGCACATGCTATCTATTTGAAAATAAATATTGTTATTACTGTTTATCATCTTTAGGATGACATCCAATTGGTTGTATTGAATATTATGGATGATATTAATGTTACGTTGCTTATTAACCCTCTGCTTAATTGTTTTTTCTTGTCACTCTTTATCTTCTGAGAAAACGCCCTTTGTAAAAGTAACCTCAGCTTGGAATAAGCCGAGTTTAATCACAGTTAATGATCCTGCATGTCAATCCTTGTTGGAAGATGCACAATCAAAATTCTACTCAGATATCGATTGGGGCGCAGCTTATGGCGTTAGAGGGCATGGCTATGTAAATACTGGAGAAATACTAGATTGGACAATATTAGGAGGAGACTCTTTAACAAGCCTGTATGCTTACGGTAAAGAATTCTATCTCTATAATTATTTGCATAGTGGTTGCAGTGGAGCGTGTGAGAGGCAGCAATCGCTAGTGTCTACTTCATCATTCATTGAGTTAACCGCCAAGCAAATTGCAGCACTAGCCAAAAACGCACCACCCGCAATGAGCTATGGTTATACATACGCACAGTCGGGCACAAATATCCCGTATATGTTTGTTTTAGGACATTATGGCGCTGATATAGGCCAGTTATTTGTTTATCGTCTTAGCCCAAACGCAACATGGGCAACAGCTTGCGAAATAAACTTAACAGCAACAGTAGTGCCATTCAACAAAGAGCATAGTTATTTCAGCGCGATGAAAAGTTTTGATGATTTGTATCAATCGACTCTGGCTTTAAGTCAAGGTAGTGGCTCTTCATGTGGGCGAATGAATACTCGTTGGCGTTGGGGAAATGCCATTAAGCATAAACTGAGTTTGACATTAACTCGCCCCTGGGTAATGAGGGGCGAAAGTAGAGAAAGTAAAAATAGTCACGGTAATTATTCTAAAATGATAACCGATTTAGAAAGGTGGTCATTAACCGGTGTCGCTGAGCAAAAAGCATTTAATGGCTATAAACATCAGTTAGCTATCTCGATAAAATCGCTTTCGCAATTTTATCAACAGGCGAATCATTGGTATAAACAACAATCCGATGAAATAGCTGAGCTTGCATTAACATCAGCAATTAGTGCAGGTTTTGGGTTCTATATGTATAACCCTGAATTTTCCGCAGGTGAGTTCAATCTAAGAAATGCAATTATTACCAAACAATCGTTAGATACCATAAAAACAATTGAATTTAGTGCTATTGATATCGATAGCATCGCAAAAACTTACTATTCGCAAGAAGCACAAGAAAGTATTTTAAACCTAGCGATAAACCAACCTGAAGTATTAAAATATCTATTGCAACAGGGCATAAGTCCCAATCACAGTAATGCATTTGGTAAAACACCTTTGATGTACGCGGCTCAATATAACTTATTAAAGTCCGCCAAGTTGCTTATTCAACACGGGGCTAATACCGTCGCCAATACCACAATACCACAATACCTGATGATACTTGTTATTACGCGTTAAGCACCTTCAAAATGACGGCTCTTCATTATGCGGTAAGGTATGCTTCTCCTGATTTTATTAAGTTATTAATAGACAATGGTGCTGCAACTTATATGAAAGCTGAGAACCATCATAATTACCCAATGACAGAAGAAACACCATTGGATTGGTTCTATCGATATACCGATACAGCGTCAGCTGAGATAAATAGTCATATTCCCCAAGAAAGTAAGTTAACTGTACAAAAGTGGCTTACGCCTCCAAGTTCACAACAATTAAATAAAGTAGAAAAAAATCAAATAAAATCGGCTATAACGGCTTATCCACAGGGCAAAGTACAAGATGCTTATGAGTATTTAATCAAGGCATTGAGCATTAATCCTAAAAATGAGAAAGTACTCAGTGATATGTCATTAATCGCGTTAAAAAATAACCAATTTGGTCATTCATTATCAGTCAGTAACTGGTTAATTAAACATAGTGAAAATAGTAAAACTGTGGCTAATGCATGGTTTAATCAAGGACTAGCCTGTGAACAGCATCAAGTAAAAATGCTTAATACTGATATCGGCTATACCATTACGTATGACGGTCAATATTATTGCGCTGAACCAGCTATTTACTCATATATCAATGCTTGGATGTTGGCCAAAAGTACCGCTAGAAAAAATAAGATTATAAGCCAATTCGATGATGGATTAATACAGACTTGTAGTGCTGTTCTGGCGGGTAACAACCAATTAAGATTTTTCTTCCAAAATAGAAAAATATTGATACTGCGAACTAAAAGTGATCATACATCTCTAGACGAATTATTCCAAAATATAACTTTCAATTACAATAGAATAGACAATAAGTCATTGGATAAGAATACTTCGATAGAGACGATTAATACATACGACTTAGATGATTATGTTATTGAAGAAGTTAACTCACCATTTGGTTTTTTTAATGCTAAATACAATGGTCAATTGCAGTGTCAGACTATAAATGCAGTTTGATTGAGGTTTGATATTGTTTAGGGGTTAGGTTGAAGTCATTCCACAGTATCGTTGCGGTTGTAGAATTACTATTTTTTAAGAACGGAGCCTATTTTATGGGTTCCGCATTATAAAAATGGGTGGCATCCTTGTTGACATGGCCACCCATTCCAACTGCAGAGAATTGGGTTAAATCACCACTGAATTTGGTGCATTATTTAAAGGTGCAGTTGGAGTATTACCTGCCTTATCCGAATACTGCGAGCATTTAGACCGAAAACGACGACAAGGCGCTGTAAAATTGCCAGCGCGGGTTGTGTGCGTAAACAATCACTTCTGAATCCCACAAACTATTTTCTACTTGATTGATATCAAGTTTTTCTGTTGCCTTGGTTTTAACTAATGAGTCATTTTGTGGCTATTGAGTAAACATTTTTCAAATCACTCGGTTGAATCTGTACGTTAAGAAAATCATAGCAGGTGTTGGCAACTCAAAAACGAAAGGCGTTATGTGTTACCTTAAAAATGGGTGGCATATTTTAATTGGCATATTTTAATGGAGATAGTGATCTTAAGCTCTTGGTTAAGAACATACCATGAACTCTGTTCATCCTGACTGAGTAAACTAGGCCATTTATGGCTTGATTATTGTTATTATTGTGCCATGAAATAAATGGCAACATAGGCTGAGAATTGCGCATTAATGCCAGTAGAAGCCATCATATTCTGCACGTCCCATCATATCCTGCACATCTAGACAAGAATTAACCTAAGGGGTCTTTTAGCATGAATAAAGCAAAGAATAGTGGCAGCCTTGATTTGCCAGTTGACACTTTCAGTAGCCAAACCCCAACACCAACATCAGTTTCGCACTCCATACCCGCGGGGTTTGTGCGCGTGCGCGGCGCACGAGAAAATAACCTGCAGAACGTTGACGTGGATCTACCCCGGGACTCGATAGTTGCTTTCACAGGGGTGTCCGGCTCTGGCAAATCCTCGCTCGCTTTTGGCACCATTTTCGCTGAGGCCCAGCGACGTTTCTTCGAATCCGTCGCGCCGTATGCCCGGCGTCTGATCCAGCAAGGCCATACGCCTCAGGTGGACGAAATTACTGGATTGCCGCCAGCCGTCGCACTCCAGCAGCGCCGAGGTTCACCCAACTCACGCTCAAGTGTAGGCACCGTCACCACTCTCTCGAATTCTCTGCGGATGCTTTATTCCCGTACAGGTATTTACCCTGATGGAGCTTTGCGCCTCGAGTCGGACTCCTTTTCACCCAACACCGCCATGGGCGCTTGCCCTAAATGCCAGGGACTCGGAACCGCGCACACAGTCACCGAGGCATCGCTGGTGCTCGACCCTTCACTGAGCATTCGCGAAGGTGCCGTCACGGCTTGGCCTGGGGCGTGGCAGGGTAAGAACTTGCGCGACATCCTCACTGCGCTCGGCCATGATGTGGACATACCTTGGGAACAGCTGTCCCGCGCCGATCGCGATTGGATCTTGTTCACCGAGGAACAACCCGTGGTCGACATCATGCCGGAGCGAGAACGGCCCCGGCCTTACAAGGGGAAGTTCTGGAGCGCGCAGAGTTATGTGATGCACACGCTCGCCGATTCAAAAAGCGCTTCGGTGCGTAACCGTGTACTGAAATATGTTGAATCTGGACCATGCTTAATATGCGCGGGCAGCGGACTGCGCAGCGAAGCACTCGCCGTTACCTTTAACGGCCGCACCATAGCCGAGCTCAACAGCTTGTCGCTCACCGAGCTCCGCCACGTGCTTGACCGTCCGGCGGCCGCCAATACCCCGGGTGCGACAATCACCAAGGATCTCACTCGCCGCCTCGACGTGCTGCTCGATCTCGGCCTCGGATACCTAAGTCTAGGCCGCGCAACACCCACGCTCTCTCCTGGTGAAATGCAGCGGCTGCGCATTGCCACCCAGCTGCGCTCTGGGCTTTTTGGCGTAATCTACGTACTCGACGAGCCTTCCGCTGGGCTTCACCCGGCCGATGCCGAGCCGCTCCTAGCCGTACTCGACGAGCTCAAATCTAGTGGTAACTCAGTTTTTATCGTGGAACACAATATGGACGTGGTACGCCGCGCCGACTGGGTCATCGACGTCGGCCCGCATGCGGGAGAGCAGGGTGGAGTGGTCCTCTACAGTGGACCTACGGCTGGACTCAAAGATGTACCTGCCTCGATCACGCGAAAATTTCTCTTTGCAAGCGAGCGTCCAGTCCCGGCTGCACGCGAGCTGCGACAACCGCTCGGTTGGCTTGGCCTGACGGGTATCACCCGCCACAATCTACGCGGCCTCGACGCTGAGTTTCCGCTCGGCATACTGACCGCGGTCACGGGTGTATCGGGCTCAGGCAAGTCCACTCTAGTGAGCCAGGTGCTTGCCGAGACTGTTGGCCTGCACCTTCATCCTGATCTGGACCCCAGTGACGGGAACGCATCCACAGCCTCGGTGCCCGGGGATAAGGATGAACAACCCGAGCCTAAACCCGTCGAAATCACCACGGTTGAAGCGATCAACGGCGCGGATCTGATCGATCGACTGGTGCGCGTTGACCAGAAACCAATCGGTCGCACACCGCGGTCCAACCTCGCCACCTATACAGGCCTGTTCGATGCCGTGCGCACCACATTCGCCGCGACCCCCGAGGCTCGGAGCCGAAAGTTCGGCGCTAGCCGGTTCTCGTTCAACGTGCCGGGTGGCCGCTGCGAGACCTGCCTTGGCGAGGGATTTGTGGCGGTCGGTCTGCTTTTTTTACCTGGCAGTTACTCGCCCTGTCCCGACTGCGGTGGCACGCGGTACAACCCTGAGACCCTCGAGGTGACATACTGTAACAAGAATATAGCCGAGGTGCTTGGGCTTACAGTGGATGCGGCAATGGTGTTTCTCGCCGATGTACCCTCGGCATTGCGCAGCCTTAAAACCCTTAGTGAGGTGGGGCTCGGCTACCTACGACTCGGCCAACCCGCCACCGAGCTTTCCGGAGGAGAGGCGCAACGCATCAAGCTCGCGACCGAGCTGCAGCGGGCACGCCGCGGTCATACGCTGTACATTCTCGACGAGCCCACAACAGGGCTGCATCCTGCCGACGTGCTATTGCTGCTCGCCCAGCTCAACCGGCTTGTCGATGCCGGCAATACCGTGATCGTGGTCGAACACGACATGGACGTGGTTGCCGCCGCCGACTGGGTTATTGATATCGGCCCTGAAGGCGGTGACAAGGGAGGCGCTATAGTGGTCGCTGGCACGCCCCATGCTGTGGCCGCCCACCCGGAGAGCCGAACGGCGCCTTACTTGGCCCAGTGCATCTCTACCACCTGAGCGACTGCCTGTCGTGGCAAACTAGGGGTCGCGCAATAATAAAGCTGACAGCTTTCTGAAATAGGCATGAATTTTCACCTGTGTACTTTTGAAAAAAGACTCTTAGCTGATTTGGGGCCAGCCTAATAGTTCCCGTATCATCAAACATGTCAATAAACGTTTTTGAAGCTTTTTTTTTGCCGGCCCCAGGCGATCCGTACATAAAAATAGACACCGACTGTAGATCCGCAGGAAACGTGTTTAAATTGGTCTGTTCACGTGCTATTAGAGTGCGATTTGCTTTCGCATAGATGATGTCTTGGTTTCAATTTTAGTTTTTCTCTGTCATAGGTTTTTATGGGTTTACCTAATTAAAACAACAATATACTAGAAATTGCAAGGTGAGTATAAATTTCCCATAGCTTGTATGTATCTACATGAACGGTTGGGTGTAATAACATCACGATAACATGGCACAACCTATTAATTATGATTACGGCAGCCTATATCGCGATGAAAACACCAATAAAACGGCGTTTTACCGCTAGGGAAATCGTTAATTTATTAAGCCATTGAATGGCTTTTTTATGCTCTCCGCCCGTTAACTTCGTTGCTCATCGCACTCATCGCACTCATCGCACTCATCGCACTCATCGCACTCATCGCACTCATCGCACTCATCGCACTCATCGAGGGCATTACTCACTTTGTTTGCTGTTTACCACCTCATTGGTTTTACGCCGGTTAAAACTTCGAGTATTGATGCCTGTAAGGACAAATATAGTAGTATTTGTTTGGTTGAACTTGCTAACAAGTTTATCGACAGTCGCGACAAAAACACTTCCTTTTTCAGCACTATGTCATCTATTGAGTATCGCTCAATAGATGACATAGTTGCGCCGTTTATCTACGCGCTTGTGTACATACAATGGCGTAGAAATGCCTGTAAATAAGTGTATGTACGCAGTCGCACAGACAGTCAGATTGGCTGATGACATGATTTGAAGTTCTGACGTTATCGTACCGTGCGATTAAAGATCCTCAGATGAAGGAGTGACATGCCAAATGGATAAAACCTTAATCATAGATTATTACACTGACATTCTTTGTGTCTGGGCTTGGATTGCTCAGAAACGTGTTGATGAACTTAATAAAAAATTGGGACATAAAATCGAACTTAAATGTTACTACGTTGACGTTTTTGGTGATGTACCGACAAAAATAAACACTCAATGGCAATCAAAAGGCGGGTTTATTGGCTTTGCTGAGCACATACAACAGTCAGCATCTGCCTTTGAATATGCCTATATAAACCCAAAAGTATGGACGCAAGTTAGACCCACTACTTCAGCCAATGCGCATTTGATGCTTAAAGCGGTAGAGATTACTTATGATAAAAAGAAAAGTATCGATATGGCGCTAATATTTCGAACCGCATTTTTTGTTGATGGCTTGGATATTGGCAACCTTGAAGTCCTCTGTGATTTAGTTAACGCCAATGGACTAGACCTAAACACCATCAATACCAGTATTGGTGATGGTTCTGCTATGGCATCTTTAATGGGTGATTATCAAAAATCAAAGAGTCAAGGCATTAACGGTAGTCCTTCATATGTCCTTGATGGTGGGCGTCAAACATTGTATGGCAACATAGGTTTCGGCGTAATTCTTGCTAATATTGAAGAGCTTTTGAAGCATCCAACAGATGAGGCAAGTTGGTGCTGAAACGAAAGTGTACCGAGGTGAAGTTGAGAAGCATGTCTTCGATTGGAACATGAGGTTCTGCAACGACCCAGCGCTATTTTACGTAATCAGATTAGCGCCTTTGCAGCCGTCACATCTGTTGGATATCGCACAGACGAATACCTATGGCCAAGTCCAGACTGACATACATTGAAAGTATAAGTCGTCTCAGTTTACCCAATCCTTAGCGCCGAAACTGACCAGATTACATCTGTTTGTGACAACCGGCTTATGGTAATCAGAGAAGCTATAAATGTTTTAATAACAAGGGAATAATTACCATTACTGTCAAAAATGAAACCCTTCTTGAGAAATGTGATATTTAGGAGACAGACCATGATTGAAAAAATAGCAACTATCCAGTGGCAAGGTCAAGGTAAGAAAGGCCAAGGTAAAATAAGTACCGAGACCGGTGCACTGAAGCAATATCCTTACGGCTTCGGTAGTCGCTTCGAGGATGACCGAAGTGGCACTAACCCTGAAGAGATACTAGCCGCAGCCCATGCCGCGTGTTTTACGATGGCGTTTTCATTCGCCTGTGATAAGGCAGGGTTTGCCACCGCCAATATCGACACTAAGGCCAGCGTTCGTCTCGCTAAACAAGGCGAAGGTTTTGTTATAGACCGCATCGCGTTGACAATGAGCGCAGAGGTTGCGGGCATCGACGAGGCGAAATTTCAGGAGATTGCGGCTGCGGCAAAGTGTGACTGCCCGGTATCGAAGGCTCTTGCCGGTGTTGAGGATATTACCCTGCAAGCGACACTGAAATAGGTCATCTCCTGAGACACGCTGTCAGCCCGCGCCATGCAACTACACAGCAGCAACTACACGGCAGCAACGCCAAAGTCAGACCGAACGCTAAAACGAAGGTTTAATGACTGTATTCATATCCTCTTCCAGCATTTTTCTAACCGTCGGCAAGATTGCCGACGGTTCTTCTACGGTGAATAACGTTCGGTCTGGTGTCCGTGCGTTAACACATTCATCAATAGTCCTGATTTGGCAACTAACTCGGATACATAGACACAGAGCGGTTCGTCAATCGCATGAAAATGACACCAACGTTTGATAGCGTACAGACAGCGTTGCCGCTTTTACCTTTTAATAGTTCTGTATCGCTCTCATGTTGGTACATTTAACATTCGAAGGAGACGGTGTTTATGTTACGCACCGTTAACAATATAGAGGACTATGTCATCAGTGCTACAGATGGCAACATTGGTCATATCAAAGACGTTTATTTCGATGATTAAACTTGGTGTGTTCGCTTTCTCGTTGTTGAAACAGGCACTTTAGGATAGCAGGATAAAAAGTTGCTTATATAAAAGACAAATCACGGAGGGCGTATGCATGACCATGAAGATAAAAAGTCACATTATCAAAAAGATAGTCTGACATTAGTTGGTGCGGTTGCGCTTGGCACCGGCGTTATGATTGGTGCTGGCATATTTGCTTTGACAGGGCAGATGGCCCAGATGACCGGAGGTCTTTTCCCGCTGGCTTTTCTTTCGGCTGCGGTGGTTGTGTTATTCAGCGCATACTCTTACGTAAAATTGTCCAATGCTTATCCTTCCGCCGGTGGGATTGCCATGTACCTAAAAAAAGCCTATGGCAGCACGGTGACAACCGCCTTTCATTCCCTGTTGATGTATTTTTCTATGGTGATTGCCCAGAGTTTTCTGGCGCGTACCTTTGGGACTTATACATTACAGCTGTTTGGTATCGATGATAGCAGCGTGTTAGTGCCAACACTGGGTGCTGGATTATTGCTGGTGGCGTTTCTGATCAATTTATCCGCCAACAAGATGATCGAAGGTGTCGCGTCGGTGCTCGGCTTTATTAAGATTGGCGGTATCGTTTTGTTCGGTATCGTTGGCGTAATGGTTGCTGGCACGGTTGAAGTCGATTTCTCAACAGTCAGTCCAGACGCCTCAACTTCTGGTGCAACAATAGCTGGTTTTATTGGTGCAACCGCGCTGGGTATTTTGGCCTTTAAGGGTTTTACCACCATTACCAATAGTGGTTCAGAGCTTACTGACCCTCACAGAAATGTGGGCCGAGCTATCATGATCTCCATCGGTCTTTGTGTGGTAATTTATACGCTCGTCGGTTTTGGCGTCGCAAGTAACTTATCACTAGTGCAAATCATCGAAACAAGAAATTACTCGTTGGCTGCAGCCGCAAAGCCTGCACTGGGCGAATACGCGGTCTGGTTTACGGTTGTTTTGGCCATGATAGCAACAGCAGGCGGTGTTATTGCCAGTATATTTGCGGTTTCGCGGATGTTGGCAATGCTGACTGATATGAAACTCGTTCCCCACAGCCATTTTGGCATGCCCGGTAGCATCCAAAAGCACACCCTGGTTTATACCGTCATTTTAGGTTTGCTGTTGACCATATTTTTTGACCTGACGCGGATTGCGGCCATGGGTATCATCTTTTATTTGATTATGGACATGGCGATCCACTGGGGTGTTTTACGTCACCTGCGAGACGAAGTCGGTGCTAAACGCGCATTCCCTATGGTCGCGATTATCCTTGACTTGATCGTTCTAGCCGGTTTTGTCTGGATCAAGATAAACAGCGATCCATTGGTGTTAGGTGTCGCTGGTGTTGTCATGTTGGTTATTCTGCTTGTTGAGATCCTATTTTTACGACATAACCCTATCGAGCCAAAAAACCACAACCACGGATGAAAATAACCCAATACTACCTTCTAGTGCTAACTGCCCGAGACAGCCTGAATGCAGCTGTGTAGGGGCTCACTCCCTAGGACGAACTTTAATCATGGAGATAAATAATGAAATCTGTCGTTATATTTGGGGCTGGCATTGCCGGATTAAGCGCCGCACATGAGCTGGCCGAACTGGGGTATCTTGTTTCAGTTTATGAAACGGCTGATGAGCCGGGGGGATTCTTCAGAAGTTCACGCCTTAGTCACGACAATATACCGACCGAGTATTCTTGGCACGGCATGGGACCTTGGTACCATAATGTTTTTGATTTGATGAAAAAAATTCCATTCAATGAAGAGGGCAGCGTTTATGATTTGGCCCTGTCTCGGCCCATTGATTTTGGCATATTCCCTGATGCTGGTCAGGCGCAATTTTACGATGAGGGATTTAAAAGTATTAACAAGATGTTTGGCATGAGCAATTGGGAGTTTACCAGAGCGTGCTATTTAATGTTAAAGACTTGGACCTCAAATCATCGAAGCCATGTGGTATATGCCAAGGTGAATGCGGCTCAAGCTTGGAAACCTATGCTTAGCGTGCAAAGTTATAACGCGTGGCGTTCTTGTTTCGGTCCTTGGATTGGCTCTGATTGGTCCAACGTGTCACTGCACACCGCAGGGGATTTTTTTAGAAAGCAATTTACGACAAAGCCCGCGCACCAGCATAAATCTGATCAAGATGGACCCGCATGGCAGCAAGGTGCCGGAGACGGTTGGCTACTCCTAAAAGGGCCCAGTAGTGAATACTGGTTCAATCCTTGGGTTAAACACCTTGCACACAAGGGCGTGAAATTCTATTGGCAGAAACCGCTCACCAAATTAGTGTTCGACGGCAGCAAAATAGTCTCCGCTTTTGTCGGTGATGAGGAGATCAAAGGCGATATTTATGTTGTGGCCATCAATCCTTACTTGATGGTTGATATTTTAAGTAAAACTCCCGCGCTTGAGCGGCAAGAAGAATTAAAATTGTTTACACCGCTTGTTCAAGACGGCCCACACACTCAAGTCTCTTTTCGGTTAGCATTTTCAGACGAAATCAAACTTCCTCGAAAGCGGACTGCAGCGGTGATCAGTGATTCAGAATTTAATTTGACCGTGTTCGCCGAAGAACAAGTTTGGGACAAGGATGTGGATTTGGGGCAAAACATCAAATCTCTTTGGACTGGCACGTCTTGTATTGGCGGCTTCCCTGGGAGGATATTCCATAAGCCTGTCAATCTCTGCACCAAAGAAGAATTTATCGAAGAAGTGAAGGCTCAAATCTTGAGTTGCGGTGCACTAAATCAATTGATTAAACAAGCGAATGACGGCAAAGAGTTGAAAGATTTTACAATTGAAAAAGTTGAAGTGTGGCATGAATGGCACTTTTCCCGTGATGGAATAACGCCGCTACAGCCAAAGTGGGTAAACACCACCAACACTCAAGCATTTATGCCATCTCAAAAAACGCCAGTGTTTAATCTATTCTTGGCCGGAGCCCACACTAAGACTCAGGCTCAAGTCTGGAGTATTGAAGGTGCTGTTGAAAGTGGCAGAAGAGCGGCCAAAGCGATAGATAAACGAGTTAACGTATTGGATCAATATCGACCCAGATGGATTAAATTGTTATCGAAAATCGATGACATCTTGTATCTAATTAAAGCACCGCAGCTTCTAGATTCTGTGGTTTTATGTATCGTTTTATTGCTTATTTTGTGGTTTTTGATCTGATCATATCTTGATTGATCTTAGCGCTATCCAGAAGGGATGAGCGACATTAAAAGTGCCATAACATCAATATCGGCCCTAATAGGTCTCACAACGACAAAGGAGTTTAACCATGAACAAGAAAGAAGCTTACCAAAAAAAACTACAGGCACAATTAGACCAGTGGAGCGCAGAGATCGATAAGCTCAAGGCCAAAGCTGATCACGCGGAGGCCGATGCACAAATTGAGTACTACAAACAAATCGAGGAACTGCGAACGATGCAAAAATCGGCCAACAGCAAACTTACCGAACTTAAGGAATCGAGTGACGGTGCATGGGAGGAGCTCAAGGCAGGTATGGATGGTGCGTGGAACTCGCTTGGCAATTCGCTGAAGTCGGCTACCTCCAGATTCAAATAAACAGCATGGTCATTACGCCAAATAGGCGCACTATAAATTAGCACAGGAGTGCAACATGGACATTATTAGTTTACTCATATTTTTGGGAATAGGCGCTTTGGCAGGGTGGCTTGCAGGCAACATAATAAAGGGTGGAGGATTTGGTGTCATAGGCAATATTATTGTAGGAGTTGTTGGTGCTGTAGTAGGTGGTTTTATATTTAGCTTACTCGGCATATCAACAGGCGGTTTATTAGGCTCTATCATTATGGCTACTATAGGCGCTGTTATTTTGTTATTCATAATTAGTTTGGTTAAGAAGAAAGCCTAGTTCCTTAAACACGACGATACATGTTGAAAATTCAAATTAGGAGTGGCCACATGATTAAGTTAAGACAGTTTTGGGGGAATCTGCAATCGAGCTTTTGGTTCATGCCTTCACTGATGGTCGCTGTCAGTATGACCTTAGCGGTTGTGTTGATCGAAGTAGAGTCTGCCGGTTTAAACCAATGGCTAATTCAGTGGCCACGACTGTTTGGGGTCGGTGCAGAAGGCGCTCGCCAGATGTTGTCCACCTTGGCTGGTTCGATGATGACTGTAATGGGGATCACCTTCTCCATGACACTGCTGGCCCTAGTGCTTGCGTCGGGCCAGTACACCTCTCGCATTTTGAGGAACTTCATGCGTAACAGTGTCACGCAAGCAACACTGGGGGTTTTTGCGAGCATTTTCGCTTATTGTCTTATAGTCTTACGCACCATTCGTGGCAGTGGTGGTGGTGATGAATTTGTGCCCAGTCTTGCGGTGTTTTTTGCCTTTGTGATGTCGCTTGGTGGTGTGGGGGTCCTTATCTATTTTATTCATCATATTGCCTTGTCTATCCAGGCATCAAGCATCATTGCTTCGGTCGCTCAGGAAACCAATGCTGCCATAGATAAGTTGCTGCCGATAAAACCGGATGAGGAACTTGATGAAGATGAAATGCGACACCCGATACTAAAGTCTCTGGATGAGCGGGTCTGGTATCCCGTGCCGGCAGCTCGCAGTGGTTACGTTTTAGGCGTGAACAACAATACATTAATTTGCTTGGCGAGTGACAACAGAACCATAGTGCGTATGGAACAAGGCATCGGCTCGTTTATTGTCCAAGATACGGCTCTGGTGTCGCTAGCTCTTACTTACCCGCCAGAGCAGAAACTCATTGATGCTTTGAATACAGCTTACAGTATTGGTAGCCATCGCACAGTGGATCAGGATCCTACTTTCGGTATTCGACAGATTGTGGATATGGCCATAAAAGCGCTGTCCCCCGGGGTTAACGACACTTCAACGGCAGTGATGTGCGTGGATTATCTCACCTCGATTATGGCTCGATTGGCCAGTCGGCAATTTCCGCCATTGTACCATTATGAGGGAGACACTCTGCGAATGGTGGCGATGGTTCCGAGCTTTGATAGTCTATTGGCCGATGCTTTCGACCAGATTCGAAGTAGCGCTGAAAAGAATCTTGCGATACTGGTACGCATGCTCGGTGCCTTCGAGACCATCGGAAGTTTAACGATCTGTCCGAGCCGCTTGAGAGCACTTGACCAACAGTTGCAGTTGATTGCAGAGTTGACCGCTCGCTGCTTTGAATCCAGTTATGATCGCGCGCGGCTCGAAATGCGACTGTCCAAGGTGCGTGAATCGTTGGACGGTCAGTTTGCATTGAGCGCATTAGTTGGGAAAGATTAGTTTTATGTAAATTAGACGGATACAAGGGGCTGTTGATTTTTCAAGGTTGGTTTTTCAGTGAATTGTCGCTCATTTGTACAAGGCAGAGACTTTTTATTCTACATAAAAAGTCGATAACGCAGTAAAAATGACCAACAAACGCTGTCCGAAGGGTTCGGCTAAAAACGTTTTACTCTTTGTTGAGAAAATCTTCATTAAGCGAGTAGTGCTTAGATTGCTAGGCAGCAATCCACTCGCCTCGATTAAAACGCTTTTATCTCGAACAAAATTTAACCAGCAAAGATCAACAGACCCTAGCATACAAGATTCATTTTTTTGTTGACCAATTCGCTAGCTTTTCCTGGGTGTACATCCAACGCACTCTATTTACAATCTCATCGTTCACTATAACTCATATAATTTTGCTATCCGCAATCGCAAAACATTCTTTCAAAACTCGATAACGATACATAGAAGCCCGACCAATATGATATTGGCAAAGCGATATTACAGTGATAATGGACGGCGACGGAGGCGGTTAGTCACTAGTCAGGCTCTGCAAGGCATTGGTGATTTCACTCATCCGCGCCGCCGTGACTTTACCATGAACCTGCGATATCAGATTACCGTTCTTATCCAAAACAACAATGACCGCCTCTTCGCTATCGGAGGGCACACCCAACGCGCTTTCCATGATCTGTGAGTTGAGAATCCAGGTTTGATCGTGATAGCGCTGTGGCACTTGTTCTTTGGCTCGGCCAATGACATCTTCTTCCGACATAAAGAAGGGTAAATTGACAGCCAGTACGTCGCGAACCCGATATTTACTATGATCAATCTCTGAGCGCAATGTGTTAACCCACTCCCGAGTGGATATTGCGGCATTGCGAGACGGCGTAAGTATGAGCAGTGTCGGTTGACCTATCAGTTTGTTACTGTCAACTTTTTCGCCGCTAAGCGCCGTCGCTGTAAATGATGGCCATGGTCCATCGCCTGCAGTAGCAGTAGCAGACGGCCCACATAGGGTTAGTATCGCAAGTAGGGTCAGTTCAGTAACGCGTCGGGATGTTGAGCCCCAAAGTGTTGTCGGTATCATTGGTCTGGTTAGCATAGTATTCCTCCGCTCAGTAGTAGGGGTGCGAACAAGCAGGCCAAGCCAGATCCAAATACAGAAGTCGCAGCATTCAGTGAAACGCCTTCATAAATCATCTTGGCTCTCATGTCTGACGAGTAAGCATCACACATACAATATGCGATTGACGACATTTCATCTGTTCGCTAGCGAACTTTCTGCCAGCCAATGACCCTATTAGATCTGCAGGCGTCATTTGTGGATATGTGTTCTAACGAACAGACCAGCTAAAAGCCAGCGCGCAAGCTGTATTTCTCAGGACTTGCCGCAATGATCTTTTCCTCGGGTTCGGCAGGATTCATCCTCATCATACATAACAGGATATCTAGCTTATGCTTTTCGAAACATTTTCTAACCGCTCGCTGCAGCTATCCAATCGCATGGTAATGGCGCCGTTAACACGCAGTCGGGCTACGCCTGAGCACACGCCTAACGCGCTGATGGCAACGTACTACGGCCAACGTGCGACGGCTGGACTGATTATTACCGAGGGCACTTCGCCCAGCCCCAACGGACTGGGCTACCCACGCATCCCCGGTCTTTTCGATAGCACGCAGATGAATGCATGGAAGGCAAGCACATCAGCGGTACACGCCAAAGGCGGTAAAATCTTCTTACAGTTGATGCACTGCGGTCGAGTCGCGCATGTCGACAACTTGCCAACAGGTGCCGAAATACTCGGGCCAGATGCCGCGGCATGTCCCGGCGAGATGTATACCGACACCCTAGGCATGCAGCCCCACAGTACGCCCCGTAAAATGACCGAGGCCGACATCGCTCATGTGGTAAAAGAGTATGTGACGTCAGCGAAGCTCGCGCTGGAGGCAGGTTTCGACGGTGTCGAAATACACGGCGCCAACGGCTACTTAATCGAGCAGTTTTTGAATCCGCTGATCAACCTACGCACTGACGGTTACGGCGGCAGCATTGAAGGCCGCAACCTACTCGCGCTGGAGATTGTGCGTGCGACAGTGGCAGCCATCGGCAGCGATCGGGTTGGTATCCGGCTCTCTCCTTACGGTGTGTTCAATGGCACCGGCGCATTCCCCGACATAGAGACGCAGTACCTGGCATTGACTAAGGCACTTTCCTCACAGGGGCTTCTCTACATCCACTTGGTTGATCATTCATCCATGGGGGCACCAACGGTACCCGCCGACTTTAAGCTTAAGCTGCGCGCTGGTTTCGATGGTCTGTTCATTCTGTCTGGAGGGTTTGATCATCAAAGCGCTGAACAGGCGTTACGCGATAAATATGGCGACCTGGTAGCCTTTGGCCGTCCGTTTTTGGCTAACCCTGATCTCGTCGCTCGGATGCGCCAAGATGCAACGCTCAACACGCCAGACGAAGCGACTTTTTACGTACCTGGCGCCAAGGGTTATACCGACTATCCAGCTCTCGCGACTTCTCCAGAGCGTTAACGCCAAAAGTTATCGCCGAGGTAGCCCAATTCAGTAGAAGCTTGCGGCGTCCATAAGACCAAATTGAAACAGGATTTCACTATGACTTACAAAAGCATTAATCCCAATAACGGAACAATATTGAAGACCTTTGATGAAATCAGTGATGCACAGCTTGAGATCAAGCTTGCCACTGCGCATGCCTGTTACCAGACATGGAAAAACACCAGCTATAAGCAACGCGCCGCTATTATGGCCAAGGCTGCAGAACTTCTGCATGCGCATACTGATGACTATGCCAAGCTGGCAACACTGGAGATGGGCAAGCGAATTGATGAAGCCCGTGGCGAAGTCAATTTCAGTGATAAAATCCTCAGCTATTATGCAGACCACGCAGAAGCGTTTTTAGCTCCAGAGCAACTTGACCCGGAACATGGCGAAGCCCATATGGAAAGCAGCCCGATAGGCGTGATTTTCTGCGTCGAGCCGTGGAACTTTCCCTTTTATCAACTTGCTCGTGTCGCAGGCCCGCAACTGATGGCGGGCAATGTTTTGGTGGTGAAACATGCCAGCAATGTACCCCAATGTGCTATTGCCTTTGAGCAGTTGTTGATTGATGCGGGCGCACCTGAGGGGTTGTACACAAATCTGCTGGTTTCGCACCAACAGTCTAACCAGATTATCGACGACCCGCGCGTCAAGGGCGTGGCACTGACAGGTGGTTTTGCCGCTGGCAGAAGCGTTGCCGCCCGAGCAGGGCAAAACCTCAAACCCTCGTCGATGGAGCTCGGTGGCAGTGATGCCTTTATCGTGCTTGATGACGCTGATCTCGACAACACTATTCCTTGGGCTGTTTGGGGCCGTATGTACAACCAGGGACAAACCTGCTGTGCTGCTAAACGCTTTATTGTGCTCGATTCGATTGCTGACAAATTCATCGAAAAGTTTCAAACCGCGCTTGAACTTCAGCAACCTGGCGATCCGATGGACGAAACAACGACCAAGGGACCGATGTCGCAAGAAGCCGCTCTGGTTAATATTTTGAAGCAGGTCGATGATGCTGTAGCCCATGGTGCTAAGGTGTTAATGGGCGGCAAGCGTATCGACTGCCCGGGCTCTTTCATGCAGACCACGATACTGACCAACATTGCGCCAGGCAACCCTGCTTATCGCACTGAGTTCTTCGGCCCAGTTGCGTTGATTTTTCGGGTCAAGGACGAAGCCGCGGCCATAGCGCTTGCCAACGATTCTGACTTCGGACTTGGTGGATCTGTGTTTACCGAAGATGCCGCTCGTGGCAAACGCGTCGCCAGTCAGATTGATACCGGTATGATGTTCATCAACAATATTGATTGGACCGATGCCGCGCTTCCGTTCGGCGGGGTCAAAGATTCCGGTTATGGCCGCGAACTCGGCGAAATGGGCATTCAGCAGTTCGTTAATAAGAAGCTGGTTCGCACCATTTCGATGGCAGCACCGGTGTAACGGTTGCACAGCTAGGGGCTAGCAAACTGAAAATATTAATATTTCACAAGCAATACCCTATATGGCAACGGCATAAGATGGCGAACGAGCTTAGTTATCTAAGATAGCGACATAGTTATCGAGAGTTTAACTAAATCGATGGGTTAGGTGGCTGTAGTTTGAAAATGCTATGGTTTGACAATGCTGTGGTTTAACAATGCTATGGTTTAACAATGCTATGGTTTAACAATGCTATGGTTTAACAGCGCTGAGTTTGAATGAAATTAATTCATAGCACTTTAAGCGTCTAGCTGTGAAGCCGATTAATCTTGCTTGGGAGGATATAGAAAGGGCATGACGTTATTGTTTTTAATGTTTGGGATGATTTGTTATAAACGACAAGATGGCCAAATATACCATGTCAAGCCACCAATGAGGGGTAGCTTGGCATAGATAATTTAGTTAATAGATGATTAGTTAATAGATGATTAGTTAATAGATGATTAGTTAATAGATGATTAGTTAATAGGTTTCTAGTCTATCGGTTTCTGTTTTTACTACGGCATAACATTCGCAGCACAGCGTTTCGAGTTTTTGTCTGTTGGTCACGGTAATTTGACCGCGCTTATAGTTGATTACCCCAAGTTTTTGCAGTTTACCGGCGGCTTCAGTTACGCCTTCTCGTCTGACGCCTAACATGTTGGCGATCAACTCTTGGGTCATTGTGAGATTGTTGCTAGCCAGTCTATCAAGTGATAGCAGCAGCCAACGACAAAGTTGCTGGTCGATAGAATGGTGCCTGTTACATATTGCCGTCTGCGCCATTTGTGCCATCAGTGCTTGAGTGTAACGTAACAACAGTTCGCGAAGATTTTGATTGTCGTTAAATTCATCGAACAATATCGATGCGGACAATTTATAGGCTCGGCCTGCGCTTTGAACTATGGCGCGATTTATGGTGCTTTCTCCCCCCATAAACACGGCAATACCCACTAAACCTTCATTGCCGACAACAGATATTTCTGCCGATGCGCCATCTTCGAGAACATTCAGTAAAGAGACAATACTATCAATGGGAAAATAGACATTTTCAAGGTTTTGACCAGCTTCATAAATAACTTTACCTAAGGGCAGTTTTATTATCTTTAACTGTGGAAATAAGCGCTGTTTTGTCGCTTCAGGTAATGCTTTAAGTAATGCGTTCTCATTTGGGTCAATCATTGATAACCTTTCAATATATTAAAGTGAGACATTCACTACTCGCCATGATCTTTCTTATGCTATTGATTTTATTCAATATTGCATAATACTTCAGTAATCTTGTTATCAATATAACAGAGTTTGTTGAATCGAGAGGGTTAAAATGCCTTGTTTAGCGTGATTTGCGATCACAGCAGGCGAGTGGAACCATTATTTTTCGTTCAAAAGGCATTGCATGTTGAGTTGTATTTATGAGTTGTATTTATACTCATCGACAGGATATTTAGTTGGGGGGGGAGATAGTAAAAAGACCTTTGCAAAGCTGCGTTTCGCTCATAGGAAAGAGACTAAACAACGGCCTACAGCGATTACGTTTAGGCCGCAAGTCAGCTGCTAAGGCTGCTGTTTTGTGAAGATGGATGGCATAAAAGGGCTGAGCAGCAAAGTGATTGCAAGATCCATTTCTCTAGTGGCTATACATTCGGCTTTTGCCGCCGGAGTTAGTTAAGTTTATGTGCTTTAAGTTTATGTGCAGTCTGATGCAAGATGCATTTAACATCTGATTTTTTCGTCGACCTAAACTCACATGTTGAAGCGCTTTGACTGATATTTACAATTTAATCATTTTGAATATCATCAAGCGCCTGACGAACTTCATCCAAAATTAATCTGTTTGCCACTTTTTCATCGATATCGGGTACATCCCATCCAAAAATAGCGCGATATTTCTCAATCAAATTGTTGACGTCTTCGATGATATCGCTGCGATGGGCCGCTAACTCTAATTTTTCTATGTCAGTCATGCTCGTTCACCTTAAAAGTTTATAGATAACTCTAGATTAGACTATTATTCATGCTTCATCGGTGCGACACCGAACAGATTGAATAGAAAATTTGGTGCAAGCTGATAGACATCCACTCTATTAGTAAAGCAATGATTTATTGTTTACCATCTTTAATCTGGAGTAAATACATCATGTTATATACACTGAATGATTTAAAAAGTTTAGCCATTCACGCCTCTGATGGCGATATTGGATTAACCAAAGATTTTTATTTTGATGACAAGCATTGGGTGATCCGATATTTGGTAGTCGAAACGGGATCTTGGTTATCAAGCAAAAAAATATTGCTTTCACCCATATCAATCAAAGAATTTAATCAGGAACAAAAGACGCTTACTGTCACAATCTCAAGAGAGCAGGTAAAAAACAGCCCTGACATCGATAGCGAGAAACCAGTCTCTAGGCAGCATGAGGTCGATCATATGGAATATTATGGTTACTCACAATACTGGGGTAACACTGGCATTTGGGGAAGTGAGCCCAGTCCTAACATGATGGCAACGGGTTATTATAGTGTCGCGCCAAAGCCAGAAAACTTAGATAACCCAGAGATGTCCGCAGATGTTGAGGCAGCACTATCACGGGATAATGATCATCATCTACGCAGCAGTCATGCCGTGGCGGGTTATCACCTTGATGCCATAGACGGTGAATTGGGTCATTTGCAAGGTATGTTAATAGATATCGACACTTGGGCTATTCGTTATTTGATTATTAACACTAGTAATTGGTGGTTGGGTCATCTGGTTTTGATTGCGCCCAAATGGATTAAAGAGGTGAGTTGGCCTACCTCTAAAATTTATGTTGATATGACGCAGCAGCAAGTGAAAGATGCTCCCACATACGATCCATCAGTGCCTTTCGATCTTGAACATGAGCAAAATCTGCATACTCATTATGGCCATAATGATGGATAACATTATTACCTCTCTATGAGGTGTTTGGCTGTCGTGTTTAGGTTGTTTGTTTAAAAAGTGTTCTTGGAGTAAGTTATCTATTTCAATATGAAAATATAGTCAATATCAGTTAGTCATTGCAGTTTTTTCTTCTTGAAATTGCTGCAATCAATTGAAAATAGTAGACTAATTTAATATTTAAGACGATGACTTTGAACCCAAGGGGTACCCTTTATAAAAACAAGCTATCTGTTTTCAACATTTAACGATAAAACTTTATCAGACATGATGAAGCTTTTTTGTGTTGATGAAAGACTCCATCAGATTCATTAGACCATTACACAAAGAACCTCGCGGGCCTGAGACACACAGACCTTTAAATACTCTTCAAACGTGTCGACTAAATTAAGCGTTTCGATGAAGCTTAAATGGTGGCTGGATTTACTTTAATGAATGAAAGATAAACACTCATGCAGGCGCTTTGGATTAGGTTGTTGCTTAAAATTGGCTGGCAATTTTGTTTTGATACAGTCAAGGGCTTGCTAATATCATGTGCACTCTATACTCGACATCTTGTTTCATACTTTCTGATTCGAATCCCGCGCGGGCACGAAATACATAGCCCTGTCGAATATCAAACATAAGCTTTGCACGTGCTAATGATGGAAAATTGGCAGGTAAAACACCTCTTGCTTTTTCTAGCTCAAAGCGTCGCGATAATCGCGCATCGGTATCTAATACTGCTCTTTGTAATAGTTCTTGTGCTCCCTCGACCTCGCCAGCACTTGTGGCAACGCTGGAGCTGAGAAAGCAGCCTTTTGCGCCGCTACCATTTGCAGTACTGTAATCAATCACTGCAATCATGAACGAGCGGACAGCTTGGTTAATATCGGGTTCTGTTTCAAAGGCTACTAATGGTGCGCATGCATCAATTGTGGCGTAGCAGTTTATAGCTTCTAAATAGAGTTTACGTTTGTCACCAAAAACCGAGTAAAGGCTAGGGCTGTTAATACCCATTGCTTGGGTTAAATCTTTAATGGAGGCGGCATCATATCCTTGTTTCCAGAAAACATGCATGGCGGACAAAAGTGCTTCGCTACGATCAAAAGCGCGTGGCCTACCAGCCTTATTTTGAATCATATCGGATACCTCAACACTGTAGATTTAATGATTTATTTTAGTATCAATTGATACATAATTCAATTAATTAAAACCCATTAACCTCGGTAAGGTAATGATTATGCTCTAGGAAGTTGTCTATATTGGCAATATAATTTTGTAACGATCACTATGAAATATTGACACCTTGGCATTATTTTGTTTTTATAATATTCACTACAAAACATTGGAATAAACATGAACTCATCTAAATTAGTAGCAGGACAAACCTTTCCAGACATCACTCTAGCGCTGCTTGGTGGTGGTGAAATTAATCTTACGGCTGTTCCGGCAGAGGGCTGCGATTGGCGTATGGTGGTTGTTTATCGGGGTAAGCACTGTCCCATTTGTACTCAATATCTATCGACGTTGAACGAGCTGTTGCCTGAATTCAAGAAGTTAGGTGTTGATGTTGTAGCTGTATCCGCCGATCCCATAGAAAAAGCGATGGCTCAAATGGAGCTGGTTAAGCCTTTATTTGATGTGGCGTACGGCTTAAGTATTGAACAAATGCAAAAAATCGGGGTGTATATTTCAAATCCTCGCTCGCCGGACGAAACTGACCGACCTTTTGCCGAACCCGGATTGTTTATTATTAATGATAAAAAACAGGCACAAATTATTGATATATCGAATGTTCCTTTCTCTCGCCCAGAGCTGAAGTCAATGATTATGGGTTTAGGTTTTATCCGTAATCCACAAAACAATTACCCAATAAGAGGAACCTACAAATAAAAAATCATGGCCTTCTACATGAAGAAGTACGGCAACTAATTGTGTAGTGACATGGTATTTTAGCCACCTAAATAGAGGTAATATTATTGCCTCGTACATGACTTTAGGTGAGCAAATGAAATCAAATACCAGAAGCACACCATAATACCGTTGCTGTAGCGGTATATTATGGCGTGCTATCTTTTGGCAAGTGGATACTGCGGTGAAAGCAGGCCGTTGTGGTTTTATTTTCATAACGTTCATTCATCAATGGCGGTATCGTTATGTGTTACAACGCTTATAAATCGATTTCGACGATGCTTATTTCATTTAAATTGCTGTGTGATGATTGTTTTTTAGGAACCGCACAACAAAGCAATACCTCACCTTCGGTTGGAGTGACCACTGGCTTAGTTCGATAAGTGATTGATCCTTTTAGCAGTCTTACTGCGCACGTGCCGCAAGTTCCGTTACGGCAACTGAAGTTAGGCGTGAGCCCATGGTTTTCTGCTGTTTCTAAAAGTGTCGCATCATTTGCGTTCCATCTTTGTTCAAAACCAGACTTAACAAATTTGATGACGGCTTCATCGGCTTCGTTTTCTGCTGCAAGTGACTTTTTTGCTTCAAGTAACATTTTTTCTTCAAGTAACATTGATTCATTATCGATTTGGCGAATAAGTGCCGCAGGCCCGAACGCTTCGGCAAAAATACGTGCATCACGTACTCCTAAACTGCGTATTTCATCATAGAGTGCTTGCATAAACGCAGGTGGACCACATAAGTAAAAATCATAATCGTCTAGTGCTAATATTTGCCGAAGTGTATCGGCGGTAATGTGGTCGATTGCATTAAAATCAATGCCTATTTTTTCCTGCTCACTAGGTTGAGTGATAATTGAATAATATCGAATTTTACCATTAGATTTTATTTCAGCATCACGGAAGTTTTGTGTAAAAGCGCGTTGTTGGGTCGTTTTAGCGGCGTGTAATATGGTCAATGGTCTTAAATGACGGGTACGCTCAGCTTCATTTAGGATATGCGAGGTCATCGCAATCATTGGCGTAATCCCTACGCCTGCGCCGATTAATACGGCCGGGCGCTTTTCTGCTGCATCAATATAAAAATTACCCGAAGGAGCTTTAGCTTCAATAACATCGCCGATGCGCACATTATCGTGTAAGCATTGCGAAATAGTGCCATTAGCTTCTCGTTTAACTGAAATGCGGTAATACATGTCGTCTGGTGTTGATGATACGGTATAAGTTCTTATCACGGCTGTGTTTGCATTGGGTGGGGTAAGACGCACCGTTAAAAACTGCCCCGCTTTTGAAGACACTAACGGGGTGTTGTCTTTTGGTTCTAAATAAAATGAACGAATAACACTACTCTCATTTTCAATACGTTTGACTGTATAAGATAACCAAGATTCTCTTGTGGCTTCAGCTGCCAGTGAAGCATGTGCTTGTTCCCAATCACCAGCCATTAAAGTATTTGGTGAATACGCAGTAAACGATGCGCGAAAGGGTAGTGCATTCCTTAATGTCACTCCGTGGCTGAGAGTGAAACGCCATGCTCGTTCAGCACCTTTAAAAGCGCTGACTTCTGGAGTGTCTTCCCATAATAATTCGACAGTGCCGGTTAACATAAATAAGTCACCAGTCGAAAAGTCGATAAATACCAAGCCTGCTTTAGGGTTAACCAAAAAGTTACCGAGAGTGTTAAAAAAATTGTTGCCTGAATAATCAGGAATAGTCAGTGTATTGCCGTCTACTTTCACAAAACCAGGCCGTCCTCCACGGTGTGAAATGTCGACACCTTCATGTTCTGGGTGTTCTTTAGCTGGCACATAACTGGACACAAAAAAGGTATCAGCATCACGGATTATCTTACTAACATCATGACTCAATACCGTAAATTCTTCTATGTTAGAGGCTGGATTAGTGACGTGAGATTGTTTATTAAATTGAATACTGCGGCTTTGTATATATTGCGGACAATTGCCAAAAGATTGATCGACAGATATTGAAAAATGAGTAGGACTGATTTTATGAACCCGGCCATTTACACGATTACGACGACGAGAGTGCATTTCAATACCAAGTAACCCTAAAGGACTACCATCATTTTTTAGTTGTGGCGCGATAGGGTCTCCAGCTATTGCCGATGCATTAATCGTTAATGTTGTTGAGTCTGGTGATGTTATAAATCCTGGATATCCCGAAAGTATCGATGCCCAAGGCCAACCTTGTTGGTCAACACTGCCAGCAACAATAAACGGCAGTTGTTGATAAAACTCACGATGTTGTTCCGGAATGTATGGACGTATTGCGCGTTGTCCAAAACTCTCCATCACAGCGCGTTTACCAACACGATCCTGAATGTTCTGTTCACCAGGATGAAATGGCGATAAAGCTGATTTTTGATGGGTCTTATCGCGAGTTTGGTTTTGCATAATAGGCATCTCTTAGCGGGATTTCGGTGGCACTGGATATTGAATAAATCAACAGGCCCTACGACTGGCTCACAAACTCATCGGTACCAAAAATCCGCAGTGGATGTGCGAGCTGCCAAGAGCTAGTCGTCTTATGCTACTAATCCAGCTTTGGTTGCTGGCATAGCAACAAATCCTCTCAACCCTTCAATGTTTGTTAACCAGCGACGTACATTTGGGTAAGGTGCTAATGACACATCGCCTTCAGGTGCATGAGCAACGTAACTGTATATAGCAAAGTCAGCTAAGCTGATTTTATTTGCGACCAAATAATCTTGGTCGATAAGTTGTGCTTCTAATTTTGTTAACGCTTTTTCTGCTGTGGCTTTAGCAAACACCGGATCTGATGGTGAATTGAAAACATTAATTAACCTCGCTGCGCCTACGCCATAAGAGATTTCGCCCGCTGACATCGCAAGAAAACGATGCATTTCTGCTTCATGTTGCAGATCTTGAGGGATAAACGAAGGCGCATATTTACGAGCCAGATAAATGAGGATTGAAATTGAGTCGTGAACAACCGCATCACCGTCTTCAATAACAGGGACCAAACCCAAAGGGTTAAGGGTAAGAAACGGTGCTTTTTTATGCTCCCCAGCAGGAAGATCTACGTGGATAATGTTGTGCGCAATCCCCGCGACACTCGCAAATAGCTGCACGCGATGAGCATGACCTGAAAGTGGGAAACTGTGAATTTTAATGGCATTAGACATGATGTGTTCCTTTAAGGGTTGAATGATTTGTGCGTGAGAAAAGAATAAAGTTCACACGGCATAAATACAATGACCTGTTTTATTGAAACATTATCTCTATTATGGATATAATATTAATGGCTGTTATTAATGGTCATTACTCATGTGAGGATCATCTATGGATACGATTGATAGTATGCGTATTTTTGTTGCTGTAGCGGGGCAAAAATCGTTTACGGCGGGGGCAAAACAGCTAGGTATTAGTACCAATTTGGCCAGCAAGCATGTGCGACAGTTAGAGGCCCGTTTAGGTGCGCAACTTATTCATCGGACAACTAGACGTGTCACTTTGAGTGATACAGGACTCGCGTATTTTGAACGCTGCGTGTTTATAATTGATCAATTTGATGAGTTAGAAGGTTTAGTTCAAGAGCGTCAATCCGAACTTGCGGGGCCTATTCGTATTACTGCGCCAACAGGATTTGGGTCAAGGGAATTGGTAGAAGCGATTCGACCTTTTCAAATTGCACACCCTAAAGTGTCTATCAATCTGCATCTGTCCGATCAGCATGTCGATATACTTGACGAAGGTTTTGATCTCGCCATTCGTTTTGGTCCACTGCAAAATTCTACGCTTATTGCTCGTAAGTTGCTTACTATGCGATTAGTGGTGTTTGCATCACCGGAATATATCAATACACATGGTGAACCATTACATCCTAGCGATTTATCAACACATAATTGTTTATTACAATCATCGTCAGCAGATCCGGAGCATTGGGCCTTTACGGTTGCTGGCACAGAACAAAAATATCGGGTAAATGGGTCTTTTACGGCAAATTCGCCTCGGGCGGTCGCGCATATGGCCGTTGGAGGTTTAGGTATTGGTCGTTGTCCGCTGTACACCGTTGAACCCTTTCTTAAAAGTGGTGAGTTGGTATTGTTGTTTGACGATAAGATGGTTAGCGTATTTAACTTATACGCTGTATATCCTTCTGCACGTCATTTAACAGCTCGGATTAGAAAATTGATAGATCACTTAGTAACGGCGTTAGGATAATTTTATCTAAAATAATATCGTATCAGCTTAGGGCTATTGACCATTAAACCTGCATTGATGATGTTATTCGATATGTCGATGAGGTCATTGATACACTTAGAACTCAGTTTAATTCAACTGAGTATCATAATTGACTCTATTAAAAATATCTACAATCCAATCACTTAACGGCCACTCAACGCAATAGTAAATATTTGAATTGTTGCTAATTTTAAAATACTCCAGTTCGTCTTCTCGACCGCTTCGGACATTTAGTGGATTTAGATTTTTAACATTCACATAAATATAAACATTTAAAAAAGTGAGGTTTCAGGGTTGTGTGATTATTGTCCGTTATTTACGACATCTTTGAGGTGCATCAAGGTTTCATCGACACATTTGACTTAAATTTATTAGGTAAGTGTTATTTTTATTTGCTGTTATGTATCAGATTCTTTCAGCTCTACTTAGCCAAGGTGGGTTAGCAAAAAGGTAAAATAGCATCATTAATAGACCGATAATGTTTGGATTGTCCTAGCAGCCTGACGTTTTATAGGTGAATCAATATGAGTAAAGCTAAAAGTGATACCAATAAACATCGTGACAATCTCGAAGGAGACATTAAAGAGGCTGTTGAGGCAGATAAGGATATTCGGGACACCGTTCGGTGCATTACTCTTAAAGCATTGAGTGAAGGAAAATTAGACCTCAATGAGCTCTCACAGATTGCACGCTGCGTGATTAAAGGTGCCGGTTTAGGTGCAGTTATACATAGTCGTGATGGTCAATCCCACCAGCTCACTAAGGCGGTTGCTGGGCTTGAGGATGCCTTATGTTCTGCCGTAGAGGCATCCAAATTAGCTGTTGAAGAAGCCAGTTCGCATGTTAACACCTTTAGTAAACAAGATTTACAGCGCACCCTTAATGACCTTAGTGAACTTGAAGCTATGTATTTAGAGACGTTAAAAGACGTGGCAAAAGAGGCTAATGAGGCGGTATCCGTTACTTTAAATGATTTGGCTCGTCATGGTCGAGTAAGCGGCACCGCCGTCGGCCAGAAAGTAACTGAAGTTTCTACATTATTAAACCAACAATTAACTGAGCGGTTAAGCGACACGGTGGCAGCTGGAGTCGATTCTGCAGCTAA
The DNA here is from genome assembly GCF_040310165.1 of Shewanella sp. AC91-MNA-CIBAN-0169. Lineage (NCBI taxonomy): Bacteria > Pseudomonadati > Pseudomonadota > Gammaproteobacteria > Alteromonadales > Shewanellaceae > Shewanella > Shewanella sp. AC91-MNA-CIBAN-0169. The sequence goes on along the minus strand of NZ_JBEOPM010000025.1, from coordinate 38,053 downwards.
AGTAACCCGTAACCTCGCTTATGCGGCAGCAGGTTTTCTTGATGCTTTTGCACAAAAATTGGATGAGAAATCAACATCTAATTCCAACTCAAATAAGAGTCAATAATGGGTGAAGCATGCTTTGGGAAACGTTAGGTACCGCGCGAGATATTGGCCGACTGAATGAGCTTGCTTCGGTTTTAATTCGTTATGGCTTCGGCGATGTGTTGCGCAGGCTTGGCCTTGCTAATGTGTTTAATGTCGCCGGTAAGGCTCTGCATTGGAAGCATGCAGCTGAAATAACCCAGTTAGAATCACCGGTTAGGTTTTGCCATGCACTGGCAGAAATGGGACCAACCTTTATCAAACTAGGACAGATCCTTGCTACGCGTTCAGACCTATTTCCACCAGAGTGGACTGCTGAATTTGAAAAATTGCAGAATCATGCGCCGCCGGTATCATTTGAATTAATCTGTAAACAGTTACAGGAAGACTTAGGTTGTAGTCCGCAACAGGCTTTTGCCGAATTTAATCCAACCCCTTTTGCTGCCGCATCGATTGCCCAAGTTCATCGGGCTCGCCTACACGATGGTGCTGAAGTCATTATTAAGGTTCGCAGGCCAGGCATAAGACCTGTTATGGAAGCTGATCTACGTTTACTTGCCCGTATTGCAGAGGTGATGGAGTCAGAGTCACCGACACTACGCCGTTTTAGGCCTCGTGAGGTGGTCCGTCAATTTACCCATTCTCTACGGCGGGAACTGGATTTATTGGCCGAGTGTCGTAATGCTGAAAGGGTGGCAAACAATTTCAAAAATAACCCTAACATCGTTATTCCAAAAGTGTATTGGTCGTGGTGCAGTGAACGCATCAATGTTCAACAGTTTATTGATGGTATTTCTGGACGGAATATAGCAGCAGTGGAGCAGGCTGGATTAGATAGGAAGCTGTTAGCTAAGTATGGTGGTCAAGCTGCGTTGAAAATGATTTTAATTGATGGTTTTTATCATGCGGATCCCCATCAAGGTAATATTTTTTATCTGCCTGAAAATCGAATCGCATTTATTGACTTTGGCATGGTGGGTCGATTGTCTTTCGAACGCCGCCATCAAGTGGTGCAACTTTTACATAGCATGGTTGAATTGGATGCTTCTCGTGTTGTTGATGTATTACTGACTTGGGCTGGCGATCCTCCGCTCAATAGTGAGAATCTTACTTTTGAAGTAGAAGAATTTGTTGATAAGTATCATGGCGTTTCGTTAAAAAGTTTCCATTTGAGCATGATGTTGACTGAACTGATATCACTGCTTAGAGAATATGGCCTCAGCTTACCTCCTGATATTATTATATTGATCAAAGCATTAATTGCGCTTGAAGGTGTTGCCCTGCAATTAGATCCTGACTTTAATATGGTGTCTGAAGCAAAGCCATTATTACACCAGTTAATGTTACAACGATACGCACCAGACGCATTGGCCAAAAGAGGTTGGCAAGCCATTGTCGATACCGGTGAATTGTTAAGTGGATTACCGCAAGACTTACAACAACTTTTACGTTCAGCCCGTAGCGGTCGATTTCAGCTGCATATTGATGTCACAAGACTAAAAGCCTTTGGCAATCAACTTGATCGTGCTGCTAGTCGAGTCGCCATTGGCAATGTGGTAGCGGCCATGATTATTGGATCTTCTATTGTGATGACAGTTGATGGAGGACCAACTTTATTTGGTTTGCCGTTATTTGGCATACTTGGATTTCTGAGTGCTGCCGTCGGTGGGATTTGGTTGTTATTCTCTATTTGGTCAAGCGGGCGCTGGAAGTAGCAAATTATCACTACATCAATAATAAACATGAGGCTGCATAAATTTTATGCAGCTTTGCAGTGCCAAAGCATTAAAAATAGACCTCGATAAGAGTAAATCATATTACCTTTGCTGTTTTGTACGATATGAGTAACTGCTCCATTGATTCAGTGTACAACATAACCATTCCTTCCAAAAACAAGCTGAATAATCAGACCATTTAGTCTAAAAGGTGACAAGAAGTTGCAAACACTCAATGTTGCCTAACGCCTAACGCCTAACGTGTAAAATCTGACGTTTAAAATCTATAAACTACATTTGTACTTAATTGATGTAGTCACTAACGCTTTATCTAATTCAAATGTGAAGAGACTTTTTCTTAACTAATCGTTGGTTTTTTGCGGTAAATCGACATGTTATTTATGTGCTCTATTGATAACAAAAAACGTTTCATTCGTGCTGCTTTAGGTATTAGTACTGACTGTTATGTCAAATTGTTGCATCGGTAAACTTCACTCAAATACTTGAATCGGTCACGCAATGCTTGTTGAAAAACAATCTATGAAAATAATGTGCAATAACAAGATCATGCAATGGCTCGATTACGTCATTGATACGGTTTAAACGCATCGGTTGAGATGACGATTAACGCTTAGACCAAAGTCGATAGCCAACAATGACATAGAGAGTGCTAATCTGAGTAAAAATGGATTGGAGTATTCATGCTAAATAGAATGATTTTGATTAATGGTTTAGTGGTATTTGCCATCACTGTACTGCTGAGTTATTTAACCTTACCTCCTTGGCTGTATGCATTATTGATCGCACTCGCGTCCGTAGCCACGCTACTGCTTACCCACAAAAAACAAATAAGCCCAGAAATCCTTGAGTCATCTCAACAAGATGAGCATGTTGCGAGTGGTATCAGCAAAGCCGCCACTCGAATTGCTATTGGTGGGGCTGAAGTGTCATTTTTTATTGAAAACCTAGCACATGCAATGGGTTTGCAAGTTAAGCATGTTCAAGAAATATCAGAGCGTGCGGGTAATTTAGAGCAAGGTGCTCAACAACTGTTAGGCCAATCAGCCAAAGTACGTTTACTGGTTGAAGAGGCAAATACCCAAGCTTCAAGCTACGCCAAAGAAATAAAACAAGTTGATGAACAACAACGCAGCTTGTCTACTGAAATTGAATCAACTGCAGTGTTATTAATAGAACTTAACAACAAAGCAAACGCTATAAGCAGTATCACCGACACTATTAATAAACTATCTGATCAAACCAATATGTTGGCACTCAATGCTGCAATTGAAGCGGCTAGAGCTGGTGAACAAGGCAGAGGATTTGCCGTGGTTGCCGATGAAGTTCGTAATCTGGCACATAAAACGGCTGAAGCAACGCAAGGTATAGAATCATTGCTGTCAGAAATTGGTGAAAATAGCATTCAATCTGTACAAGCAATGCAACGAGTCAGTGACATGGGGGGAAAACTCTCTCAGCGTATGAATGAGATTTATATTCTTACAAAGGCAAGCCAAGAAAGCATGGCCGATGCAGCAAGCGAAATGCTGCAAATGGATCAAACTGTAGGTTTTACCGTTGATAACACCAATGGCATAGGTGCCAATATTGAAGGAATAGGGGCCTCTATACTCAAAGTTGATACCGATTTAATAGAAGCTTCAGATCGAGTTCTTGAGCTTAGTGGCTTTGCCGAACAGATATTTCGTCATTTACAAAGTTTCGATTTATCGGATAAACACGCAATTATCGCTAATGTCGCACTCAATGCTGCGGCTGATGTCGGAGCGATTTTTGAAAATGCTCTGTTAAAAGGTTCACTCACACAAGCCCAATTATTTGACTCAAATTACCAGCCAATCCCTAAAACCGACCCTCAAAAATTTACCACTGGTTTTGACCGTTTTACAGACTCCAATTTACCTAGCATTCAAGAGGCCATTTTAAAAAATAATACCGATATTATTTATGCCGGAGCTGTAGATGTAAGAGGGTATTTCCCTACCCACAATATCAAATTTTCTCAGCCTTTAAGCGGAAACCGGGAGCAAGATCTTGCTGGTAATCGCACCAAACGCATTTTTAATGACCCTACAGGAAAGCGATGCGGCAACAATACTGAAAGTTTTTTACTGCAAACATATAAGCGTGATACCGGTGAGGTGATGCATGATCTCTCTGCTCCAATTTATGTTAACGGCAAACATTGGGGAGGATTTAGAATTGGTTACAAGGCCGAAGAGTCATAAATAATTAGCTCTATCCGGCTAATTTTTATGATTTTATGAGTATGTAGCCAACGAAACTTAACACAGGGGAATCATGTTTTTCATTCATTGACTAATTTCTAACATGAACAGCAATCTAAATTCACTTGTTGTGCGTTATTAACAATCAACATTACCAGCATAAAAAATCAAGTAAGCTAAAATTATTACCTTGTAGAAACCGCCCATAAACATACCGTTTATTCATATCGGTAAAAACATTATCTTTAACTTATTAGTCTTTAAAGGCTAGCTTAGTTAAATATTTAGGCTTTTCTGTTTAAGGCTAAAAACTGCAACAAAAGTGATCGCAAAATTAGCCTGTTAATAGCTGTTATTTATGTTCGTGTTTGGTGAAGCGAAAATACAGAATGTGATATATAAATATATGATTATTTATATGTTTTTTATTTTTAAATTAACCTGATTTTGAAATAAGCCTGAAATCACGAGCCGATTTTGTTAAAATCTTTGCCTGAAGATGCAATCGAGTATCAATTTAATAGGGCAAGGCGGCTCTAATTGAGGTTTTATGAAGATAAATAAGGACAAATACAGTATAGATAACTCCGATTATACTGTCGGGCAAGATAACATTCAAAAATGGGGTTTTGATATACATAACCCTGTATTTGGAACGAGTGCAGGCTTAATCGCTATTTTTTTAATTGCCATTTTAATTATCGACCCGGCAACATCAAAAGAATTTTTAGATGGTATGAAATGGCAGATAATAAGTGCATTTGACGGCCTCTTTATGTGGTCTATGAATCTATTTGTGATCTTCTGTCTGGCATTAATTGTTTCACCTTATGGTAAAATTCGCCTAGGTGGTGACGGCGCAAAAGCCGATCATTCAAGACTTTCCTGGATAGCGATGCTTTTTGCTGCAGGTATGGGTATTGGTTTGATGTTTTGGGGCGTTGCAGAACCGTTAGCGTATTACACCGGCTGGTATGAAACACCACTGAATGTGGTCGCCAATACCCCGGCAGCAGCAGAGCTTGCACTGGGTGCAACTATGTTCCATTGGGGATTACACCCTTGGGCGGTTTATGGCGTAGTCGCCTTATCGTTATCTTTCTTTGCGTACAACAAAGGCTTACCGCTTTCCATACGTTCTGCTTTTTATCCTATATTAGGCGACCGTACCTGGGGTTGGCCCGGACATGTGATTGATGTTTTAGCTGTAATCGCCACATTATTTGGTTTGGCAACATCACTCGGTTTAGGTGCTCAACAAGCTGCGGGTGGTTTCCAGCACGTGTTTGGTATTGAAGGTGACCTATCCTTGCAAATCACTATTATTGTTGTAGTGACCATGCTGGCTATTGTCTCTGTGGTACGCGGGCTTGAAGGTGGTGTTAAAGTAATCAGTAACGTCAATATGTTACTTGCTGTTGTTTTAGTTGTCTTTGTTGCGCTTGTGACCGCTGCTGTTTCTATGGGCACTATTCCTACCACAGTAATGGGTTATGTTAAGAATATCATTCCCTTGAGTAATCCAATTGGTCGTGAAGATGAAGCTTGGATGCACGGCTGGACCGTGTTTTATTGGGCATGGTGGATTTCATGGTCTCCATTTGTGGGTATGTTTATTGCTCGTATTTCTCGTGGCCGTACGGTACGTGAATTTCTTACCGCAGTATTAATTATACCAACATCAGTGACTATCTTATGGATGTCAGTATTTGGTGGTGTCGCTATTGACCAAGTTGTCAATGAAGTCGGCATATTAGGCAGTGAAGGACTAACGGACGTTCCGCTTGCTATGTTCCAGATGTTTGATGCACTGCCATTAGGCAATATTTTATCAATGATAGCTGTGCTACTGGTACTGGTTTTCTTTATTACCTCTTCCGATTCCGGGTCGTTGGTGATAGACAGTATTACTGCCGGTGGTAAAATTGATGCGCCGATCCCACAACGTATTTTTTGGGCTACAATTGAGGGTGCTATCGCAGCGGTATTACTCTGGGTTGGTGGCACTCAGGCGATTGAGGCATTACAAGCAGGTGCCATTTCGACGGCCTTACCCTTTACCATTATTTTATTGGTAATGTGTGTCAGTTTGTTGATGGGCATGCGCACTGAAAAACATAATAAAAACTAGTTTTTATTTGCTACAAAAAAGCCGATGATTGATTCATCGGCTTTTTTTTAAGCATAATTTTTGTTCAATCAAAGCACATTACAACCATAATTTGTCAATCGCAGTGTCTGGACTAAAATGATATTTAATTTGAGCCTGCAGTAACTCTGCGGTGGCAATTGCATCGGTTAACGCATCATGAGGGGCATAAGCAGGTAAGTGATAACGTTCACGGCTATTGGCAAGCCGAATTGATTCTGTGCGCTTTCTTTTAAATAAATTAAGCAACCCTTGTGACTTCGCCCGTTGCACATTAGCCTCAATCTGCATGGTATCGATAACCGGAAACACAATACCTTCATTAATTAACATGCGTAAAGTGTGGTCAAGAAAATCACGCTCAATATGCCGATAATGCACCACCACAACTTTTCCTGCCAATTCATTTAAAAGCTGTTCCAAAATCAACAACAAATCTGGCGCACCTTGTAAATCTGAGTGGGTAATACCGTGAATAATAATTGAGTTTTCTTGTAATTTATCTATAGGGTTGAGATACCATTTTTTTGCTTTACTACAAAAAATTCGCTGTAAATTAAATGGCACTAGCCCAATACTAATGATGCTGTTTTGCTGTGAATCTAAACCGGTAGTTTCAAAATCCAATGCGACAAACTCAATATCACTTAATGGTGTTTCATTGTGATAAGTACCTGCATGATAAAAATCATGCAGGCGTTTATCTTTACTGTTATTGGCTTTTAATTCTAGAAAGGCTTGCCAGTTTAAAATTTCCTGGTCGCTGAAATTAGTCATGAGTTAACCTTTAAAGTTTGTTAGAACTGTAGCGATATTTTAAAAAGTTTTGCGCATTGCTTAACACTAAAAAAGCATCTTTAAGGTTGCGTCTTTCAAAATCAGACATACTTTCGGGTTCAATATTATTATCAGGCTCAATCCCAGACTCTATGTCTGTTGACTGATGACGCAAACGAACCAAAGAAATAAGCTCCATGGCATGTTGTAAATCTTCGCCCTTGGATGTAGGCAGAATACCCGAATCGATAATGTCTTCTAAACGTTCAAATGAGTTTTGTGATTGTGAGCCGATGGCTAGGGCATGCACTCGGATCAAATCGGCCAATGGCGCAGTACCACGGCGTTTTAAATTGATAGAGTTATTATGACGACCATCTTTTTCCATCACAAAATCTTTAAAGAATCCCAGAGGTGGTTTTCGGTTGAGGGCATTGTGTGCTAAACAGGCTAAAAAGCGGTTGTTTTTCTTGGCTTTACTTAAGATAAAGGCATTGAGTTGTTCGGCCCATTTTATGCGACCATACACCCCCGTAAGATCAAAGAAAATAGAGCAGTTTAATAAGGCTTGAGGGTTGGGGTTTTCTATCCAGTCACCGAAACATTCTTCCCATTGTTCGCGTGTTTTACGGTATTCAGGGTTACTTGCCATAATATCACCGGTGCAGTAACTGTACCCGCAGGCAGCTAAACCATCACAAACAAAATCTGCTAACTTTTCAAAATATGCTCCATGCAACGCAACGTTATAGCTATTATCCAGGATAATAGCATTATCCTGATCGGTCACCATTAGCTGTTCATCTCGAGCCATCGAACCCAGAGCTAAGAAGCAATATGGAACAGGTGGCGGGCCGAACTTTTCTTCTGCAAGTTCTAATAAACGCTGCTTAAAGTTACGACCGATTTCAGACATTGCCCGTCCGACCATGTGTGAATTGGCGTCTTCGTTAACCATGCGTACAAAACAGTTTTTTAACTCCGCAGAAAGCAGCACTAAATCTTCGCTACTTTTTTGCTGGAAGATACTGCTTACAAATAACAAACTATTTTGCGATTCGTAGCGAATGATATCCGCAACTTCAATCAGACCAATCGGTTTCTTATTTTTTAGAATGGGCAGATGATCAATATTGTTGCGCAGCATAAGCAACATCGCTTCAAAAATATACGCGTTGTGATCCAGCGAAATTAAATCGGTCGACATGACTTGTGAAATAGGATTATCAACACTTACCCCGGCTGCAATGACCTTAGCGCAGAGATCATGTTCGGTAATAATACCAACGAAACTGCTATCTTGTTGATCATCTATATCTGGGTCATTAATTAATACCGCAGATATATTCTCTTCGGCCATAATTTTGGCCACAGCTTGTATGCTGCTATTACAGGACAGAACCACAGGCTCTCTGGTAACTAAGGTTTTTACTTTGGAAGTGGTCAGTGCATTAGCATCATCGGTTTTTCCTTTTACCGCTTGTTTTAAACGGGTGGAATCCTCAGCTTCAACAAAATCAGCAAAATCATCATAATTCTCGCACAAATCATTGAATACCGACTCAGGAATACAGTATACCAGCGTATCTTTTACCGCTTTGGCTGGGAAGCGCACTTTATTATTGGTTAACAAGCCCATTTGTCCAAATAACTGCCCCTGGTCTAAACGATTATAAAGTTCACCTTTACGGCGATATAACTCTACGACTCCGCTGCGGATCATATATAGCTCTTTAACGTTGTCATTAAAGTTAACAATCATGCTATCTGTGCGGTAATAAGAAATCTCAACACTTTTAGCAACGTCAATTAACACTTGTTCTGGAAGCTGATCAAATGGGGCGTACTGAGCAATAAAGCTCTGAATTTCGAGTACTTCGGCTGTCATGAATAGACCTGCTAGTTGGTGATGACTGGAGAATTGTTAATATCTATTTAGCTATCATACGAGTGAAAATTGCTATTGTGTTCGAATATATAGCGGTTGCTGAGGCCATTAGTTACCTTTACGTGTTAACCAGTAATGATGGTGGCCTAGCCAAGACGAACGATAATCTACTTATGTTATTAGCCATAGTAGCACTGCTGTTCTGATATTGTACCCAAAGCATTTCTGTGTGGTTAGATATTGAGTTAATTTGGTGAAACAAGTGACATTGCTGAATATTGTCATCAATGATGACATTTACTGTTCGATTTTAATAAGGCAATTTTATAAATTCCAGCCTAAGTGGTTAATCTATCCATACTTATTCGTGCGTAATTAACGCCATAGAAGCTAAAAATACGAATTTTCTCTGAGGATAAAGGCTGTTCATGAAGCAGAGTCTCTTATTATGTGAACATCGATATAAGGTTGGAGAACGTAATGTAATTCGATAGCAAACGCAGCACTCGAGGTGCCAGTTAATTTAAGTGCAAGACTAAGCAAGACTAAGCAAGACTAAGCAGCACAATCTAAGTCAATTTATTGATATTTATCAACATATATAGCCCGAGATGATGGGCGTGTTATCCATTTTGGCTGAATATTTTACAGATCAAATTTATGCTGCTGACACCATGTTTTCATGCCGTTGTGTAAGGTGTCATCGTGTTCAAAAATGGATGATAGTACTGCTATTGTGTCATTGAGTTAGCTTTATATTGTTAACTAAGCTTGGCACTTTTGTGAATGAAGTTAAGGCATCGTGTTTAGGATATAAATCCATTTCATAGGGCTATGCTGATGTAGTGTTATTTAAAGGAGAGATGTTTTTTAATCAATTAATGCTCATTATCTAAACTGACCATACTGTAATAGAGTTGATCAAGATCAAGCGTATAGTTTGTCTGTGGGCCTAAACTGATTACTGTAGATGGGTTAAAAGCTGTTTATTGATCCGTTGCAAACTTGCTCTCTGTGAGGGGATAAAATGAATTTTAAAGACTATTACACTGTATTAGGCATAGACCCTAAAGCGAATGATAAAGCGGTAAAGGTCGCTTATAAAAAACTCGCCGTGCAGTATCATCCCGATGTGAGTAAACATCCAGATGCAGAAGAAAAATTCAAAGAAATTGGTGAAGCCTATGAGGTGTTGCATAACACTAAAAAGCGAGCCGAATATGACGAGTTACGTCATCATCATCTTAATAGAACCCAAAATAGCTATGCCAATCAAGGTGGAGCGAATGGCGCCAGTCAAAATTGGGGACAACAGCAAAGCGATCCTCAAACCGATCAAGAATTTTCAGACTTTTTTAGTTCAATTTTTGGTTCAAGCCACGGTGGTTTTGAACAAGGTGGCCAACATAGGCAACGCCAAACCCAGCCCCCAAAAGGCCAAGATATTGAAATTGAGTTTCCGATGTTTCTCGAAGAAACATTGGTCGATACTCTTAAGCCAGTCGAGTTTACCTTACAACAACGAGAACCTAGCGGTCGTATCGTTGAGCAACCTAAATCGTTAAAAGTTAAAATTCTTGCTGGCGTTGTTAATGGCGAACGTATTCGCTTGAAAGGACAGGGCGGTCCGGGACCGACCAAGGCCGACAATGGCGATCTCTATTTACAAATTCGGTTTGTGCCTCATCCCATGTTTGATGTTGATGGCCGAGATTTGAGCATTGTTGTGCCAATAGCGCCATGGGAAGCCGTGCTGGGTACCAAGCTTAAACTGCCCACGTTAACCGGTCATATTCAGCTCACTATCCCTGCTAATAGTCAGTCAGGACAGCGATTACGTATAAAAGGAAAAGGCTTACTCAGTAAAAAAGTACATGGGGACTTATTTGCTGTACTCAAAATAGTCGTCCCGACATCACCAGACGAAACAAGCACACAATTGTGGACTGAATTAGCAGAGAAAAATAAATTCGACCCACGTGCCAGTTGGAGTAAATAACGATGCTGCAGATTAATATAAGCGAACAAGATTGTTGGTTGAGTAGTGATGAACTGTGTGAGTGCAGTGATATCAGCTCAGCCTTACTACTTGAACTTGTGGAGCACAGTATTGCGATTCCATTGCAGGGCGAGGTGATAGAAACATGGCAATTTAGTGTCGAGAATTTACATCAAGTTAAAAAAGCCACGCGCATTCAACGTGATCTGGCACTCGACTGGGGTGGCATTGGTTTAATTTTACAATTACTTGATGAAAGAGACCGATTAGATCATGAAGTCCATATGCTAAAACAGCAACTAAGTCGGTTTAAAATATAATGGCATATCGCTGACTATTGGATGTTAAGGCTCGTTACACTTCTCATTGGCAGTAGCGATTAAGCGGCAGCCTGATTATATAAGTACCGCGATTTAGGACTGTCATTTAATCAATGCTACCTAACTATCGTTATTTAAGCTGTTTATAAAGGTTTATTAACGTTCTTTGCCGCTAAAAAACCAATACAGCTAAAATACATAAAGCCGAATAATGACTGTTGATTGTGGCCTAATGACATTACTTGTGCTCATTTAAGTACAATGCCTCTGGCCATAAATGGGCTGTAGGCAATGCTTCTTCTACCGATTGTGCCGCATATAGGCATCGTTTAATAAAGGAACACAAATTCAGACAACCAAATCGATGACATCAATATAATAATGGATAATTACAGCGTTTGAAGTTGGTTTTTTGCAATGGTATTAATAAACAAGGTCAATGGTAAACAGACACAGATAGACGAGAAAGATACCAATAATAACGAATCTAAACCAGCGCGTAGCGGTGCTAAAAATATCCAATAGCGACATCGGAGTTACAATTAAAAACGCCGTATTATCTAGTTCTTTCTCACGAATAATTGCCGCTGATACAAACATAAACATCGTCATTGTTAGGATCACCGCAAGTAAGCTAGGCACATGGCGAATATCGCTATTATCAGCATCACCAAATATCATTATTTGCGGTTATAGAATTTTCACTATCATGTTAAATGTGATCCGATCCCGACTCTATAATCATCCTGTTTTTGTAATCATTCTAAATGGCTATAGACGAAGGTTGTAATTTGCTGTCATCGCTTACAACCCGCGATGACAGGGGTAACACTCATAAATAACCCATCAAACAGAGGGCGGGTGATGTGACTTGCTTGGCGAGGAGCATCAACGTAATTAATGTGACAAGAGAAACCAGAAAAACTCATGTAATACTTCTTAACAAAAGTATAAGCCAACAATAACGTTAGTGAGTCAAAGTAGTAGTGTAGTCGTACGATAAATATTCATAATCTAGCCATGAAAAGATAAGTCATCACTGCATAAAACACTTGATTCATGTGAATTAAAAAACAGCAAATTAATTCAGTTTCTGAAGCCTATAAATTTACTAACTAGCCAATTAACGATAAGCCTAAATGATTAACCACATAGTGCTTAGTTAACGAGGATGATGTAGACAACTAAATCAATAAATTACCCCTAACAAATATAAGGGTAATTTAGGTTTTATTTTTACAATTAAATTCAATGATTTATGTCTATTTCTGAAAACACTAACATTGACATGATTAGCGTTTAAGGACTACTGTATAAAATATATCGCGAAAGTGTGTGGTAAATATTTAACAGCGCAAAATTTATTCACGTGCTTTTTATGTAGCGTTAGTACAAAAAAGCAGAACGGCGTAAAAGAGCGTCATGGAAAATATTATGGAAAAAATAGTAATAAAAAATCTCTATAAGGTTTTTGGTTCTGAACCTCGCAAGGGGGTAAAATTACTTGAACAAGGGAAAAGTAAAGAAGAAATTTACGAACAGACAGGACTAACTGTTGCAGTTCAAGGTGCAAGCTTTACTGTGAACAAAGGTGAAATTTTTGTCGTGATGGGTCTGTCCGGCTCAGGAAAATCAACTCTAGTAAGAATGCTAAACAGGCTTATTGAACCAACGTCTGGAGAGGTGTTAGTTGATGGTCAAAATATCCTCAAAATGAATAAGGATGAGCTGGTAAAGTTTCGCAGAAGCAAAACCAGTATGGTCTTTCAGTCTTTCGCTCTTATGCCTCACCAAACAGTGTTAGAAAATGCTGCATTTGGACTCGAGCTTGATGGTATGGATAAGAAACAACGTGAAGAGCGAGCTCTAGATGCTTTAAAACAAGTCGGACTCGAAGGCTTGGAGAATGCATATCCCAAAGAGTTAAGTGGTGGTATGCAGCAGCGAGTGGGATTGGCGCGAGGCTTAGCGGTTGATCCTGATATCTTGCTCATGGATGAGGCATTTTCGGCGCTTGATCCTCTTATTAAGACAGAGATGCAAGATGAACTGCTTAAACTGCAAGACCGTCATGAGCGCACCATCATTTTTATCTCCCATGATTTAGACGAAGCATTACGTATTGGTGACCGAATTGCCATTATGCAGGGCGGCCGAGTTATCCAAGTCGGGACGCCAGAAGAGATTTTGCAAAATCCCGCTGACGATTATGTACGCGCTTTTTTCCGTGGCGTGGATCCAACCGGTGTTATCTCGGCAGGGGACATTGCCCGCGATAGCCAGCCAACGGTCGTTTGGCATACTAAAGCAGGTAGCCCACGAGCCACATTAGAAATGTTAAGTATTAAAGATCGCGAATTTGCCTATGTATTAGATTCAGAACACCGGTTTTTAGGTGTTGTCTCTTCAGATTCCCTGCGCGACGCTATTGACCAAGGAAATGGTACCAGCAAACTTGAGCATGCCTTTCTTGCAGAAGCTAAATCTGTTCAGGAAACCGATAGTCTTCAGGACATTTTACCTTTGGTAGCTTCTCATTCTTGGCCTATTCCAGTTGTAAACTCAGAAAATAGATATCGCGGAGTTGTTTCTAAAAATCTGTTTCTTCGTACCTTAAACCGTGCAGAGAAGGGGACTTATTTTGAGCAGTCAGCATCTTAGAATACTAGCTTCAGGAGTGTTATATCATGTTCAGTTTTAATGAAAGAGTTATTCCCTTAGATGCATGGATTACAAGCCTTGTTGACTGGTTGGTAGAAGGGTATCGATGGTTTTTCCAGATGATAAAATGGCCCGTAGATTTCATTTTATCGAGTGTATCAGATGGACTTCTGGCAACTTCACCTCTGCTTGTTATTGCACTGTTCGGCGTCATTGCTTGGCGGGTGTCAGGTTTCAAACTTGCTGGTTTTACGCTTGCATCGTTGATTCTCATTGGTCTGCTTGGTTTCTGGTCTGAAACCATGATAACCCTCGCCATGGTATTTTCATCTGTTGTGTTCTGCACCGTTGTTGGCGTGCCATTTGGTATATGGGCTGGACGCAGTGATCGTGTTAATAACATTCTACGACCCATTTTGGATGCGATGCAGACAACGCCAGCCTTTGTCTATTTGGTACCTATAGTGATGCTTTTTTCTATTGGCAACACTGCGGGTGTTCTTGCAACCATCATTTTTGCCCTGCCACCGTTGGTTAGATTAACCAGTCTCGGTATCAGGCAGGTACACCCAGAGTTAGTCGAGGCTGCGCTCGCCTTTGGGGCAACAAGCTCGCAGGTTTTACTTAAAGTTCAGATACCACTTGCTCTTCCGACCATCATGGCTGGTCTTAATCAGACCATCATGATGTCGCTCTCCATGGTGGTTATCGCCGCAATGATTGGCGCAGGAGGCCTCGGGGCACCTGTCGTTCTGGGCTTAAATACACTTGATATTGGTTTGGCCACGGTTGGCGGTCTTGCGATTGTTTTATTAGCAATCATTCTAGATAGAATCACCCAATCAATGGCAACCCCAAAAAATAAGGACGTAAAATGATACTTAAAAAAGTAATACTGGGCGCAGCTTTAGCTGCAATCACAATGACAGGGTCTGCAGCTCTTGCTGATACTCTCAAGCCAGGAGAAGGCATAACCGTTAAACCAGCTCGAGCGACATGGGACACCGGTTTTTTTCAGGAAGCGCTTGTACGACGAGGTCTTGAGACTCTTGGGTATGATGTGGAAAAGCCCAAAACGCTGGTGAATCCAATCTTTTACAAAACGGTCACTCTCGGTGATATTGATTATTGGACCAATGGTTGGTTTCCAATGCATAACGATCAATTACCGAAAAATTTTGATAAAAAAGCTGAAAAGATTGGTTATGTAATGAAAGCCGGTGGACTGGGTGGCTATTTAGTGTCTAAAAAAGAGGCCGATAAATATAATATTACCTCCCTTGAAGATTTTAAACGCCCTGAGGTGAAGAAAGCCTTTGATACCAATGGTGATGGCAAGGCCGATCTGACTGCGTGCCCTCCAGGCTGGGGATGTGAAAAAATAATCACCCATCATATGGACGTGTATGGTCTCAAAGATGCTATCAATCCAGTTAAAGCGGCATATGCAGCAGGAATGGCATCGGCGATGGCGGGTTATAAAAATGGTGGACCAATCTTCTTCTATACTTGGGCACCAAATTGGACCATTTTTAAACTAAAGCCAGGCAAGGACGTTGTGTGGATCAACGTGCCTGAAATCAATCCGACCAAAGCGCAAAGTTCTGCTGTTGAACGAATGACGATAAAGGGACTTGAAGGCGCAGTTTCTGACCCGGTAAAACTTGGTTTTGTTGCTTCTGACATCCAGGTCGTCGCCAACAAAAAATTCACCAAGCAAAATCCAGCAGCTAGGAAATTTTTTGAAGTATTTACCCTGCAGCTTGCCGACGTCAACGAACAGAATACTCGGATGAACGATGGCGAAAAGAGTGAACAGGACATTCAACGCCACGTTGATGCGTGGATTGCCAAAAACCAAGATCAATGGAACGGTTGGCTGACTGAAGCACGTAATGCTGCTAAATAGTCTCAACCTGCAATAGCTTATTGGTAACCCGGAGCACACATACCGTGCTTACGGGTTATTTTTATACAACCCCCCAAGTGTTTAGTAAAACGTATGCCAGCGCTTTCAAAATAGAGGACTAAGCTGATAGTGATTTAGCCCCTAAAGAGGCAATGATGTTTTTCAAAGGAACAAGCCTAAGTTCTTATCATATTTTTCAAAATACATTTCGAATTCAACATATTATTTAAAATATAATTCATAAAAAAATGAATGTGCTTATTTAAGTCCAAAGGTACAGGTCTATTATTGGTAATTATTTAAAGATAATGACCCAATCTATGGCAACAAAAAATAAGGAACGAAAATGATAATTAAGAAAGTAATAATGGGTGTCGCTTTAGCTGCAATAACCATGACAGGGTCTGCAGCTCTTGCCGATAATCACCAACCAGGTGAAGGCGTAACCGTTAAACCTGCGCGGGCCACGTGGGACACGGGATTTTTTCAGGAAGCGCTTGTACGACGAGGTCTTGAAACACTGGGGTATGATGTAGAAAAACCTAAAGATCTATCGAATCCGATCTTTTACAAAACCGTGACTCTCGGTGATGTTGATTATTGGACCAATGGCTGGTTTCCAAATCATGACAGCCAGATGCCGAAAGGATTTTATGACAAAGGTGAGAAAGTTGGTTTTGTGGTTAAGGCCGGGGGTCTGCAGGGCTATTTGGTGTCTAAGAAAGAGGCCGATAAATATAATATTACCTCCCTTGAAGATTTTAAACGCCCTGAGGTGAAAAAAGCCTTTGATACCAATGGCGATGGCAAGGCCGATCTGACCGCTTGCCCTCCAGGTTGGGGATGTGAAAAAGTCATCAGCCACCATATGGATGTATACGATCTCAAAGATGTTATTAATCCGGTGACCGCTTCATATGCAGCAGGAATGGCGTCAGCGATGGCGGGTTATAAAAATGGTGGACCAATATTTTTCTATACCTGGGCACCAAACTGGACCATTTTCAAACTGAAACCAGGCAAGGACGTTGTGTGGATAAACGTTCCTGAAATTAAGCCATCCGAAGCGCAACGTTCTGGTGTTGAACGAATGACGTTGAGTGGCATTGAAGGCGCGGTTTCTGACCCAGTAAAACTTGGTTTTGTTGTTTCTGACATCCAGATAGTTGCCAACAAAAAATTCACCAAGCAGAATCCGGCAGCAAGGAAATTTTTTGAGGTATTTACCTTGCCGCTTGGCGATATCAACGAACAAAACACTCGGATGAACGAAGGCGAAAAGAGTGCCAAGGATATTCAAGGCCACGTGGATGAGTGGATTACCAAAAATCAGGATAAATGGAACGGTTGGCTGACTGAAGCACGTAACGCGGCTAAATAGTCTCAACCAGCAGTAACTAATGGTAACCCGGAGCACACATACCATGTTTCCGGGTTTTTTAAAGATAAGACTGGTGTGTATAAAGACAATTTGACATATAACCACTACTTATCAATGAAGAGGTCATTTACTTTTGTGTTTGAAAACAGAGTATGAATAAACATTTATAGCTAGATTATTACGATCTAGCCTTTGGTAAGCCATCTCGGTATTGGTCACCATCACGCGCTGATTTAGCATCGGTTAAACGGCTAATACTTTTAAAATAGCGTTAGGAATATAGTTAAGTAGGTCACTGGCTAACATGCCATATTGGCTTAAGTCCTCTGCAGCAATGTCGCCTGCCAAACCGTGTAAATAGACACCCAAACACGCTGCATTTATTGGGCTAACGCCTTGAGCGCAAAACCCTGAAATCATACCTGTTAACACATCGCCGGTTCCGGCTTTGGCTAGCGCGCTGTTACCTGTTGGGTTGATAAATACTCGCTCGCCATCACTAATCACACTGTGTTTGCCTTTAAGTACCACCACAGTGTTTAATTGCTTAGCGGCAATACTGGCATAGTGCACCCGTTTGGCTTGAATTTCGCTGACATCAACATTGAGTAACTTTGATAACTCCTTTGGGTGTGGTGTGATAATGCTGTTTTTGGGCAAGTTGATAGATGTTTTCGATGGGCCGCTAGGATGAAGTAAGTGACTAATAAAGTTAAGTGCGTCTGCGTCAAAGATGACCGGATTAGGATTAGCTTGTATCTCAGTTAATAGGGCGTAAAAAAATCCATTATTGCCATCAGGAACAGATAAACCCTGTGAATGGCCGTTGCTAAGATGTTTGTTACTGAGTGGAGGGTTAGCGAGAGAACTAATGTTAGTGCTAATGTTAGGGCTAATAATGAGTTGGTCAGTACTGTGGCCAATACTTAATCCACTGCCCATGGAAATGACACTGGCTTGGTTGAGTTTATCGCGAAGTTGTAACACAGCCCTTTTATCAATGGCCTGTACGTCAATAGCTTGTAGGTCACTCGACTGAGTATTCGATGGCTGCATCTTTGTTGATAATAAGTCTGTTGCTTGCCCTGCATCATCATGCCTTTCTGTTACATGAGTGAGTAGTGGCAAGGTAACAACATTTGGCGTTAATGCACTCACACTGTCACATACCGATGGGCTACTGGCTAAGGTGACGTAACCCGCACCAACTCGTAATGCGGATAAACTCGACAAATAAGCCGCTCCCCGATAATGCAATGAACCAGCAATATTCAATACATGGCCAAAAGTCATTTTATGGCTGTTATCCGGCCTTGGAGGCAATATACTTTTGATATATTCCAGGGTTAACGTATTCATTGGCACTCGCGAGTTAATTTTGCATATCGATACAATAAAGTAGCACAAACAGGAAAAGCGTAATGGCTACTGCGACAAAAAATGATGATATTTAGCTCTTACTATTAATTCATTAGTCTTGGAGGTATTGTGAATAGATTAATAGCCTTTGGCTTAGACATAATATTAAGGAAAATGAATGACTAGAATAAACTGGGGCATAGTGAGTACTGGCAGAATAGCGGCTTTATTTTGTCAAGATTTAGTCTTTTCGGCTAACAGTCATTTATATGCCGTTGCCGCGCGGCAACAAACGGATGCCGATGCTTTTGCAAAGCAATACGGCGCCGAAAAGGCCTATCAAGGCTACCAAGCATTATTTGATGATCCAGACGTTGATATTGTGTATGTCGCCACGCCACATAATTTTCATTTTCAGCAAGCTTATGATGCTTTAATGGCAGGTAAACACGTGTTGTGCGAAAAGCCGATGACAGTGTCGGTTGAAGAATGCAATATTTTGGTTACGTTAGCCAAAGACAAAGGCTTGCTGTTAATGGAAGCATTATGGACTTATTTTTTGCCAGCAATTAAACAAGCAAAAAAATGGTTAGATGAAGGCCGTATTGGTCAGCTTAAACACGTCAAAGTCGATTTTGGCTATCCGATCCCCTTTACGCCTGATGGGCGTGAATATAATCCGCAATTAGCGGGTGGATGTTTATTGGATATGGGTATTTACCCATTGGCGATTGCAGATTATTTTATTAAAGCTGACATCGATAATCTGTATGTTCAAGCACATGTATGTGAAACCGGTGTTGAAGATGATGTGATTATTATTGGTAAAAGTGGTGATATCGCTGTGAGTTTAGCTTCGTCGTTTCAGTGCCGATTAAGTAATAACGCTTATCTTATTGGCGATAAAGGTTACATTGTTATTCCTGATGCATTCAGAGCGTCTGAATGCAGTTTGTATCATCTAGATGAGTTGGTCGATAGCTTTATTGATAGCAGAGCATCATTGGGCTATCACTTTGAGGCGGATGAAGCATGTCGACTCATCGAACAAGGCGATCTTGAAAGTAGGGTAGTAACACATCAACATAGCTTATTGTTTCAGTCGCAACTAGCGAGAATAAAGGCACTGATTTAAGATTGATTCAGCCGCTATGCTGGCAATATAGTCAATATAGCGGCCGCCAATCATTGAGCGGGCTAACTCTTTTTTTCGGTAGCGGGTTTGCTGAAACTTTTATTGTCGCGGAACTGCATGGCGACCAATATCACAGCCATAATACTGGCTAATAGCATGGCGGTAGAAAAGCTCACCGTGGTGCCACCGGGAATAAATTCAACAAACGAAGTGATAAACTGACCGCCAAATACGGCCATCGTAAAATAGGATAAATTTTTGCCTCTAACGTTGGCTGCACTTTTTTCTACCGTCATATGGTTAAGTAACGGAATACTAAAACCAAAGCCAATACCCGCAAAGACAGCTCCAATGAGTAATATCGGCATACCGTTTGCGTTTGCAAAACCAACATGTGCGAGAGCATATGCTACAAATGCGACAGCTAGCAAATACGTTGCGCTCATGTGTTTGGCAACTTTTGGCATAAAGTACGCAGCAACCACTGCAACCAATGAGATAAACGCTAATAAATTACCCACTTGAGCTTCGTTATAGCCTTGTTGGACCATGCTCTTTGGGAGCACGACAATAGCGGTAAAAAAGATCACCATTGCCATAGTGGCAAAAAGATAAACCTGATGAAGTGATAGTCCTTGTTGAGTCTGGTTGTTATCACATTCAGCCTCAACCGTGATGGATGGATGTTTACGCGGCACAAATAACAACAGCATCAGTAAAAATAACCAAGCTATTAAGTATAAACTCAGCGGATAAGCCCAATTAATACTGGCTAATGTACCGCCTAAAAACAGAAACAATACCCCACCTAATTCGATAGCCATACCTTGTTTAGCTATCATGCTGAGCCGCTCATTACCGGTGTACCATTGCGAAATAAGTACGGTACTGCTCGCCATAACTACCGCAGTAATACCGCCCAATAAAATACGATTAGACAATACAAACCAAGGGCCATTCAGCCAATACACCGCAAAGCCCAAGGCCCCATAGAGTATTAAACCGACGATGAGCGCCCGATAAGCACCAAACTTATCAATTGATTTACCCGCTATTGGGGCAAATAATACTGCGCCTAATGCCGGAAATGTCACCAACCATACAGCATATTCATTGATGCCCAAGGCATTGGATATACTGATTAACCCCGGCGCAACAAGGGCGCCAACCATAATGGTGAGGCTGGCGATACACAGCAGCGAAAAGCTGCCAAGTTTAGATAAACGAGTCATTGTTTTACCTGTGATTTGCTGAAGAACTAAGATTAAGAAAAGAGGGCGAAAGAGTGATTGTTCTATCACTCTGTCATTGGTATCAGCATTGAACGTTAAGCCAGCAGCTTTAATGCTTGTATGATGTCTTCTGGCTCTGAACGAGTTCGGTAATCTACGTCGACATAACGCCAGGTGACAACGCCGTCTTGACCGATAATGAATGTCGCGGGGATTGGTAACACACTGCCATTGCCATTATTGATGGCTTCAAGGTCGAGCTTGCGATCAACGCGCATATGTTCAGCGAGAAATTCAGGCACTTGCCATGCAACCCCATATTGTGATGCAACTTTTACATCTTGATCTGACAATACCAAGAACTCTAGGTCGTGCATTTCATCTTTTGTCATAGAGCCATCCGGCACTTGCGGACTGATGGCAACCAATTGAGCTCCAAGGGTATGAATATCGGCTAACCGTGCTTGTAAAGCACGCAGCTGTAAGTTGCAGTACGGGCACCAACTGCCACGATAAAATGTCACTACAACAGGGCCTTGTTGCAGTAAATCTACCAAAGATATTAATTTCCCATCAGAATGAGGTAACGAAAAGTTGGGCGCTTTTTGGCCAAGACTAATTGCACTATCACCTTGTTGAAATGCTTTTGCTTGTTCAATAATATCGTCAACGACTTTCATGAAATCAGGGTTCTTTTGTCGTCCCTCATTCATTTTAGCGTCGGTTTGCTGTTGTAAACTTTTCATATATTCCCTCGATAGCAACTAATTTAGCTAGCCTTTGGCAGACGACTCTGTGATTGGGACTTTGTAAATATAACTAGGCTAAAGAGTAAAGTGTTAGCGTCTATAATAAAAATGTTATTATTTTATTGAATCTATAGCAAAAGCGTATTAGAGGTGATTGTGGATATAAAAACATTGAAAAGCTTTATTAGCGTAGCGTCACACCACAGCTTTTCTGGCGCGGCGCGTGATCTCAATACGGTACAGCCGGCGATTAGCCGTCATATTGCCATGTTGGAAGAAGAGCTAGGAGTTATGCTGTTTATCCGCAATTCGCGCCAGGTGAAAATCACTAACGCGGGAGAGCAATTGCTACACGATGCGAAACAGATTATTGCATTGGCAGACAACGCTAAAAGTCAGGTAAAACGAGCACAGCAGGGGCAGATAGGCGAGCTTAATATCGCTCATTTAAGTTCAGCATGTTTGACTTTTATGGCAGATTTAGTTCGCAGCTATTCGCAGCAATATCCTGATGTGCATGTCACGTTATTTGAAATGACCGCGACAGAACAAATTGAAGCATTTAAAGATAACCGCATAGATGTTGGGTTTTCGCGGCCATTACCCAGCGGGATTATTGATGAATTTAACAGTAGTGATATTTACATCGACAAGTTGGTGGCCGTTGTGGGACAACACCATCCCCTGGCTGAATATAGCCAAATAGAATTGGGTCAATTACAACCGCAAAAGTTGATCATCTTTAACCGTGACGAAGCAGTAGGTTTGTTTGACGATACTATTATGCTGTGTAAACAAGCAGGATTTTCGGCCAATATTATTAGCCAACCTAAACATATGCAGACCTTGTTAACTGAGGTGGCTGCTGGTCTAGGTGTTGCTATTGCGCCTTATTGTATTCGTAAATTATACAGTCAAGGTTGTCATTTTTTACCTTTCACTGATGCACATAAAGCTATACCCACTCAGCTACATGTAAAGCGTGCTAATGATCGTGCTACTGTAGATGCTTTTGTCGCGTTGGCATTACACAACAAAGCTAAAATTGCCAAAAGTATGGCTTAATTAATAGAGCTTGAATGATAGAGTTTAAGAAGTGCAGCTAAGTGATGAAGTTTAAGTGAGATGGAACATTGCACTTAAGCCAGCTAGATACTCAACATTTTATACTAACAGGCCAGAGGAAGGCATTGACTATGGATGAGGTTTTACCACAAAACAGGCGTTATTCAGAACTTGATTGGTTGCGGGTGGTACTGATTTTTGCAGTTTTTTTACACCATGTATTGATGCCATTTAATGGTGACGACTGGCATGTGATGAATAATGAATCGAGCAAAGTGCTTGACGATATCATGGTGTACTTTGAACAACTCAGACTGCAAACATTGTTTTTTATCGCTGGTGCAGCCAGTTTTTTGTTACTGCAAAAAATGCCCGTGCGCCAATTTCTCTCGAGTAAGTTTCATCGGCTTTTTATCCCTTTGCTGGTGGGAATGATATTGATTGTGCCGCCACAACATTATTATGAAAACATTACTGAATATAGCTCTTTAACATCGGCGTATGGTGAGTTGATGTTGTCGTTTGATAGTAATCATTTATGGTTTATTGAATTTTTAGTTATCTTTATGCTGCTTGCGGTGCCACTTAGGTATTTGTTAATACGCCAGACCGGTATTAAGTTACAACATTGGCTTGAACGAATAAGCCGTCATCGTTTTGGGTTGCTCAGTTTAGTTTTAGTGTTAATCGTATTACGTGGTGCGCTCAAATATGTTTCGCCATCAGACAGTCACCATATCGAAAACCTGTCATTGAGTGTGTTTTATTTGTTTTTCTTCATTGCAGGCATGTGCTTTGTCAAAAGCGAGCTTATTTGGCGCGCGTTAGCTGAACATCGATACACTTATTTAGCCAGTTTGTTAGTGAGTTCAATCCTGTTTTATGGCTACTATTACTCACCTGATTTAAGCCCGTATTTGTCACTTACCACACGATGGCAATTATGGTGGTTAGTTTGTACGCTAGTGTCTTGGTCTGGGTTATTAACCATGGCAGGTTTTGCGATTGCTCATATTAAAAAGACGCCAACATGGCTGCATCAAACCAACGAATTGATCTACCCGTTTTATATTTTGCATCAAACTGTGATTGTGATGTTGGCGTTTTATATTGTGCAGTGGCAAGCTTCAATCGCAATTAAATCGGTAAGTTTATTATTGAGTGCTTTTATAGTGTGTGCATTGCTATGTTATTGGTTGATACGGCCATTTAACGTTACGCGGTATTTATTTGGACTTAAAATTATGTCTAAATCCAAATAACAGCTATTGATTAAGTTTTTGATATTAAGGAATTTAACCGTAATAGCTCACATTTAATCAAATTGAAACACCCAGATGTGAAAAGTCCGCCAAAGGCGCAACACGCTTAATATTCGCCTTAGCTTAGTACATAAAACAATCAATTAAAAAGCGGGAGTGGATTAGCCTTCGTGCGCTAAATACTCAATAATTTGTTCCATGTTCAGATTAAAATCATCAGCACGTACACACTTAACAATTAAGTCATCAGTGACAGTCGCTAAATCAATTTTGTTTCCTACTTCAAAGCGGTCTGGTTTTAAATGATAGAAAGGTCTGACTAATGGTCGGATAGGGTCTTTTGGGTTATGACCTTCAACAATAGCGAGTCTATTTGACTCAAGTTGAACCACTGAACCGATAGGGTAAACTCCCATACAACGAATAAACTGGTCGACTAAGTCTTTATCCAATTCATTTTTTTCAGCTAACGCGCGCAAAATACTGAACGATTTAACTTGGGCATAACCCTGCTTGTAACAGCGGTGCGAAGTCAGCGCATCAAAAATATCGCATATGCTGATCATTCGCCCATAAAGGGTAATTTTTTCTGCTGGTACGCCAAATGGATAACCCAATCCATTGAGTTTTTCATGATGTAAGCTTGCCACTTCTAAACTTAGTTGGCTGATGCCTGGGGTATTCTTCATAATTTCAATCGAGTAACTGGCATGAGTTTTCATAATATGAAACTCTTCATCGGTCAGTTTGTCTGGTTTGTTTAAAATTCGATCGGGGATCATGATTTTCCCAACATCATGTAAAAATGCGCCGATAGCCAGTTGATTAACTATGTCTTTGTCGATTTTTTTATAGACGGCAAACATGGTCATCAAAACAGAGACAGACACAGAGTGTTCTAATAAATATTCATCTTTATTACGAATATTTATCACACATGATAGGGCATTGGGATTATTAAAAATTAAATCGGTGGATTCTGAGGTGATCTTTTGTACCGGATCCATGTCTAACGGAAGACCGTGCTGCGCATTATGAAACAGCTTTTTCTGAATGTCTTTTGATTCATTGAACACTTGGCGCGCTCTAACTATTTCTTGATTAAAGAAATTTGCTTTTACATCGGTGCGTACAGGCGTCACTTTTCGGGGCGCTTGAGGCTTAGGCCAACTGATATTTTGCTCAATGGTTGCGACATCAACTTCAGCTTTACTGGTATCAATGAGTAGTTTGGTAACTGATTTACGTTTTAATGCTTCAATAACCTTTTCGCTTTTAAGCACACCAGGTTTAGTGAGCGAAAAAGTATCTTTGGGTTCGGTTATTTCGACTACATACATTCCAACACAAACGTCAGTAATGTCATGTTCAATCAGCATAAATCGGTTCCTTGGGGCTATTTTCAACGTATGAGCGATGCGAGTCAAAGTACAGTTATAGTACTGCTATAGTACTGCTATAGTACTGCTATAGTACTGCTATAGTACTGCTATAGTACGACATTTTTAATAATATAGCGTATGTAGTGCTGCAATATAAGCGTGATAACTTAATGAAGATCAATATTTTACCAAAAAAATACTTAGCGAGTGCTTATAAATGTAACGACAATGAAATATAAACATAAACGCAGTTTATGATGAATTACCAACGACGTCCATTGTGTTTGAATTATCGGCATGTAACTGCGCGTTTTTTATTCAAAATTTATGATTAATTCTACTAATACATGAGCTTAAATATTTTACTCTATCCCTATTACTTAACACATCGTGTTTAATTAAATGAATAAGCATCGAGTGCTAACAATTCATACTCAACGTCTTGATGTATTTTTTTAGCAACACTTGCTTCGCTCGCCCCTAAAACAGCAATAAGCGGTAAAAAATGTTCCTGAGTCGGATGATTAAACTTAGCAAATGGTGCGAGCTGTAAGTAGTTTAATAACGATTGGGTATCATTATTTGCTAGCTTTTCTTCAACCCATTTGGTGAATTGATTCATCATATCAACGCCATTTGGTGTTTTAGGCTGACGAAATATTTCACCTAAATTATGGCTTATTCCACCCGAACCTAAGATGAGAATATTATCGTGTTTTAACGACGCAAGTAATTGTCCATATTGATAATTTTTTTCAGCGCTAACACGGGTGTTAATGGATATTTGTACGATAGGAATGTTTGCTTGTGGATACATTAATCTCAATGGGATCCACACACCATGATCCCAGCCATGTGTTGGGTCTAAATTCACCTTGATGCCAGCGTTAGTAAATGTGTTGGAAATTTGCTGAGCCAGTACAGGCTCTCCTGGCGCAGGGTAGTGAATTTGATACAGTTCATCAGGAAAACGATAGAAATCATGAACGGTTTCAGGTTGCGCCCCGGCGGTTATCACCACATCGTCAGCGACATCGAGGTGGGCAGAAAACACCACAATAGCTCTAGGTGCAGGCCGCTGCTGGCCTAATTGTTGTAAAAATCGAGATGTTTTGCTGTTTTCAACAGCCATCATAGGAGAGCCGTGTGAAATAAACAGAGGTTTTTGATGCTGTTGCATATTAGGTTTCTCGTTTAATGTCATTAACTATGAGGTTATTGTGGATTCAAATAACAATTTTTAAAAGTGTTTCATCAACATGCTGAATACGACAATAATTGGCGTAATGAATGCCTGAGTTGTTTAAATACCGGTTCGTGACTGTAACGATTGTGCTGTATAACATCAACATTCGCTTGCCAGCCAATCTCTTTAAATTCAGACGGTAACAAAACTAGTTGACCGCTATTAACATAGTTATTGGCAATATGATTGGGCAGTAAACACCAACCATGGCCCTGCAATGCCAGTTCTAGCAAAATATAGTAATTGTCGGCGTACCAAGCATCTGGGCTCATGGCTGACTGAAAGCTACTGGATTTAGTATTTCGCGAACGGATCAACAGTTGGCGGTGCAATTTTAAATTGGCTAAATTATCACACACCTGTTGTGCTAAAGGGTGAGAACTTGCCACATACATATCAAACTTAATTGACCCGATTGATTCAAAATCAATGTGATTCGGAATCGTTAACTCACTGAAAATAATCCCGGTCACAGCCCGATCTGTGTCAATCATATCGATAATATCAATACTTGATGCAGTTAAAAACTCAAGCGTGATAGTTGGAAATTGAGTTTCGAGCTCATTAATAATATTGGACAGTTTTTGCAGCGGGATGCCTTCATCTAAACCAATCGTTAGCTCTGACACTGCTTGTTGGTCTAGGCTTTGGGCACAATCACGCAGGCGTTGATGCTGGCTCAGTAATACTTGAGCATGGGGCAGTAGTTTTTTCCCTGCTGGTGTCAATTGTGGGTAACGTCCGCTGCGATCAAATAGCTCGCTATTGCAGTCTATTTCAAGGTTTATCACATGCTGACTGACAACCGACTGGGCTTTATTAAGGCTTCTAGCCGCCGATGAAAAAGACCCAGTGTTAACTGTCAGCACAAACGCTTCAAGCTGTTCAATACTATACATATCGTTTTTACCGATACTTACTAACTTTAATGTATCTTTATATTGGATGAAAATAGCGAAAACGTCACCATTAAATAGAGATAAACATGCAAAGAAGAGAAAGAGTGTTTCACGCCGTGTCTTTTGAGCTCGTTGCCATGGCCATTATTGTCCCTGCAAGTGCATTATTAATTGAAAAAAATCCATTAGATATGTTACTTGTCAGCATAGGGTTGACGCTATTTGCAATGCTTTGGAATTATGTTTACAACCTGCAGTTTGATAAGTTAATCGGCCCAAATAGAGTTGAGCGTAAAATTGGCATTAGAATTGTGCATGCGTTGGGGTTTGAAGGCGGTATGTTATTGGTGACGATTCCGTTAGTGTCATGGTATTTGGCATTAAGTCTGATTGACACCTTAATATTAGACGCTGGGGTTTTAGGCTTTATTTTAGTGTATACCGCAGTCTTTAATTGGCTTTACGACGTGTATCAACCGTACCAAAAATGGTTTGCTCATTTGGTACATTAATATGGTTTATTAGTGTGGCTTTTCGTCTAGATTCATTATTAGTTAACCATTGATGTAACAGAGGATTTAACCACGACGCAACGTTTGTTTTCTATTAGTGTCATGGTTGCTGTGGCATCATGATAGTTGAATAATGATAAGCTGGATGCAAAAAGTGAAAAATTACCGCCTAAATTATGCTGCCATCGTTATCGCCAGTGCATTGATGTTAATTAATCCTGTCGCAGCGGATACACTCGCACCGTTTACTAGTGATGGTTGCAGCGCATTTCCAGATGGCACGTTTGAACAAAGCGAATTATGGTTAGCGTGTTGCCAAAAACATGATTATGACTATTGGAAGGGCGGCACATTTGATGAACGCCTCGCATCAGATAAAGCATTACGTGCCTGTGTTACCAATGTGGGCCAACCGCAAATTGCTTTATTAATGTTAGCCGGTGTAAGAGTGGGTGGCTCGCCATATTTACCCACCCAATTTCGCTGGGGTTATGGTTGGTCATACCCAAGAGATTACAGTTCGTTAACTGAAGACGAGCACAAACAAGTAGAACGACTCTTTGGTCAAGAGCAAAAGTAATCATTAATCATATGACAACAAAATCACCACAACACATCGGCACTCTTTTAAGCGTGTTATATGGCATATCGTTAGCAATATTGGCGATATACCAGCGCTAAATGACTTTGGTGGCCTGATTACCATATCATTTATGTTTGTGGTTCCGTTGGTTATTGGTCTTATTCGCGTTCACTTTTAAGCTCAACAAAGAGTAAGATTTTTTAGCCGAACCCTTCGGACAGCGTTTGTTGGTCATTTCTACTGTGTTATCGGCTTTTAATGCAAATAAGAGCTACAAAGCCTCTGCCTTGTAGCTTTTATTTAAGTCATAACCAACAATTCGCTGCAAAAACAACCTTGAAAGATCATCTGGTCCTGGCGATTAAACCGATGTCACCAGTGTCATTTCGATGCCAAAAACCGTTAAGCTTAATTAAAACCTCACG
Source organism: Shewanella sp. AC91-MNA-CIBAN-0169 (assembly GCF_040310165.1). NCBI lineage: Bacteria > Pseudomonadati > Pseudomonadota > Gammaproteobacteria > Alteromonadales > Shewanellaceae > Shewanella > Shewanella sp. AC91-MNA-CIBAN-0169. The sequence goes on along the minus strand of NZ_JBEOPM010000025.1, from coordinate 9,072 downwards.
CCGTTAAGCTATCCCATGAGTGTTTAATCGTTATATTTGCTATTTCGATAACATCTCAATATCCACTATTTATCGTCATAATCTCTATTATTAGAAATGGGTTGTCATTTGAAGCCTCATTCAATCGCCTTTTTAATAATGTGTTAAATAGCGTCAACAGCCACTTGCGCCTCGATGTTATTTCAGCATACAATCGTGCGCTGAGATTGAGCTAACACGTGTACGCTATAAATGAATTTATTGACCCGACTTAACAAAGTCACTGCTAAAACCTTATTTCATACTGAATCATTAGGCAGTTATTTCGAACCGCTTATCCAACGTGTTAAGCCTGCGTGGCGAGCCCACTGGTTTCGTGCCCAGGTTTTGTCAGTTAAACCGCTTCGCGATGATGTATTACAGCTTGAGTTAGCCCCGCAAAAATCTTGGCCGCAAGCCAAAGCTGGCCAACATGTGTTATTAACGGTTGAGCTAAATGGACGGTTAATGACGCGGCCTTTCTCTATTTCGTCGTCGCCCGAACAACATCATGTTCAATACCCCAAAACACGGGTTATTCGCTTAACCATTAAACATAACGCGAATGGCGCTTTTACCTCAGGGTTAAGTCGGCATATCACTGCTGGTTGTTATGTTAACTTAAGCGCGCCGCAAGGTGATTTTGTGCTAGGTGAGAGTGTTGTTGACCTGCCTGAAACCCCATTATGGTTTGTTGCTGCAGGCAGCGGTATTACTCCGTTTATGGCTATGTTGCATCAATTGACATTGTCTATAGAACGATCAGTATTGCAATCATTAAGCCCTATTCAGCTCATCTATTTTGCTAAAGCCGGCGAGCACTTATATGTTGATGAACTTACTGCTTTAGCGCAACAGATCCCTCAGCTCTCTGTGAAAATGTTGGTGCGTAAAAATGGCGACAGTTTAGCTGCTGCATTACAGGAGTGCCCAGCAGCGAGCCAAGTGTTGATCTGCGGTCCCGGCAAGTTTAAGCAAGATGTTGACTGCCAATTAGATGCCATTAATCACCCGCCACAACACCGTCAAGCCGAGTACTTTCAAGCACCGGTATTGCCCCAAACAGATAACGGCCACCAGCATATTCAGTTAACGCAGCGAGGCAAACAAACCCAACTTATATTAGCAACGAACGATACTTTGCTAAATGGTTTAGAACTACAGGGAATAACTGCCAATTTTGGCTGCCGTATTGGTGTGTGTCACCAATGCCAGTGTGTGAAAAAAACGGGCGTGGTTAGAAATTTACGCACCGGTGAGCTATCGCAACAAGGTGAACAATTGATCCAATTATGCATTTCTCAGGCAGTGACGCCACTTGAGTTGGAATTATAAATCGATGAATAAAAATATTAATTTTGAGTTGTTAGCTAACGAGTTAGATGACTTAAAGCGCCAAACTTTAAGCGAGGTTGGTGCCACTGATGCTGCTTACATTCGTAAAGTGATTGTGTGGCAACGCGCTTTAGAGTGGGGCGGTCGTGTGTTATTGATGCTCGGGTTTATCCATCCACTATGCTGGATTGTGGGGGTGTTGAGCTTAGCGAGCGCCAAAATTCTCGACAATATGGAAATTGGTCATAATGTGCTGCATGGGCAATATGATTGGATGAACGATCCTCATATTAACTCGCGTCAGTTTGATTGGGACATCGCCTGTGATGGTAAAAGTTGGCAACGGATCCATAATTACGAACACCACACTTACACCAATGTAATAGGTAAGGACCGTGATTTTGGTTATGGTTTGCTGCGTTTGTCGAATGATTTTTCGTGGCGGGTTAAAAACCTATGGCAATTTATTACTTACGTTAATTTAAGTATGCTATTTCAATGGGGTGTGTCTTACCATGAACTCGCTGCAGAACGTGTTTTTATGGGTAAAAAGAAACAAGACCGATCATCAAAAGTTGATGCTAGTGAGCTCAAACGTCGCTTTTTTAGTAAAGGTGGTAAGCAACTAATCAAAGATTACCTGCTATTTCCTCTGCTGGCCGGTCCACTATTTTTGTGGGTGATATGTGGTAACTTAATGGCTAATCTAATTCGCAATCTATGGACGTCTACCATTATCTTTTGTGGCCATTTTACCACCGATGTACATACCTTTAGCCAAGCAGAGTGTGAAAATGAAACTCAAGGTCAATGGTATTATCGTCAGGCGTTAGGGTCGTCAAACATTCTCGGTGGCAAATTGTTTCATATATTTACTGGTCACTTGAGTTTTCAAATAGAACATCATTTGTTCCCAGACTTACCATCGTCACGCTACCAGCAAGTGGCGCCACAAGTGGTGGCAATATTTGCCCGCCATGGGATTGCTTATCATACAGGGCCTTTTTTACGTCAATATAGCCAAGTGGTTAAACGTATTTTACGTTATTCTCTACCATAAACTGGATGACATTCGCTGACTAAGCACTTCAACCGAAGTGCTTTTTTTTATCGATAAAATATTCATAGGCGTGGTTATTAACAGCCGTTAAGATAGGTCAATCTGTTTAAACTGGAAACGCGAGAGATGATACCTTCAGATAAAGGGATACGAGCTATAGCGATGCTAGAAGCAAGTAAAGGCGTATTGGCTTTATTGGTTGCAATAGGCTTACATGCGTATGCTGGTGCAAATTTGTCGGTGTTGGCAACACAATGGGTGACACATTTACACCTAAACCCTGCAAGTCATTACCCGAGTATTTTTATTGCAGCGATAGGATCGGTATCGCAATCAAGTCTGACGTTATTAGCATTAGGAGCTGCGGCATATACTTTGGTGCGCTTCATTGAAGCCTATGGTTTATGGCATAACATGCGTTGGACTCAATGGTTTGCACTTTTTAGTGGCGCAATCTATTTACCTTTTGAGCTTTACGAAATGATGAGCCACTTTAGCCTGCTCAGTGTGATTGTGTTGCTAATTAATCTTGTGGTGGTGATATATATGTATTTTGTGTTGTTTCCGCGTAAAGCAGCCATATGAGCTCCGCTTCAATGTCCGTTAAGCAGATTAATCTGAAATTATTAACAGAGTTTAATGGCCAGCGGTTGATCCATTAAGTGGTAATGTTAGTATAAATACTCACTAGCATTAACGATGAGTTAGCGAAAACACGATTGATTGACTCGAAATGATTTATTTTACGCGAGTTTATGACGTTAATTTATGTAGACATTCAATTAAGTAATTTGCTTTACTAAATGCACTTTATTTGAATTGAGACCCGTTTTATTAGTGGTGTAAATTTGTTTTAACGGCGAGTGTTTTTATTGGTTTAATAAAACGACGATAAATATTCGCTGAGATACAATGTAAGCAACATGTTAATAGTAGAGGTGTTTATTGTTAATCTTGCTGGCTTGTAATCACCATTTATACAAATGCTGTAATGTTATGACTAATTAATTCTACTTTACGAGGAATAAAATGACTGACATCGATATTGGTATAAAAAAAGATGACCGACTAAAAGTTGCCGAAGGCTTAAAAAGTTTATTGGCTGACTCTTACACGCTTTATTTGCAAACCCATAATTTCCATTGGAATGTTACCGGGGTACATTTTCGCGAATTACACTTAATGTTTGAAGAACATTACACTGAACTTGCGACAGCGGTCGATGATATTGCCGAACGTATTCGTACCTTGGATGTGGCCGCACCGGGAACGTATAAAGAGTTTGCGCGCCTGAGTTCTATTAAAGAAGTAGAAGGTGTGCCGAGTTCTACTGATATGGTTGACTTACTTACCCTAGGCCATGAGCAAGTTGTTAAAACATCGCGACAAGTGCTTAAGTTAGCACAAGCTGCTGATGATGAGTCAACGGTAGCCTTAGTGTCTGACCGTATGCGGATACACGAGAAAACGGCGTGGATGTTAAGAGCGACACGTAAGTAATCTGTACGATACTGAACCGTGTTGATACAATTTGCGATGGTTAGTGCTGTTATTATTTGAATTTGAATTTGAGATGCGACGATCTACTCATGAAGTCGATAGTTAGCATGATATTCTGGCATTAAGTAAAATGTGAGTTAAAACGTGAATTAAAAAAGCGCCTCAATAAGGCGCTTTTTTGTGTTTAAGCAGTAGCAAGTTGTTTAAAAAATTCTTCTTGCTGTTGTCTCACTGTGTCAACGTCATTGGTTGCTTTTAAATAAGATCGCAAACCAATAATGTTGATTTGAATTTTCTTCGCCGTGAGTTGACTGTCTAAATGGGCAGGTAAGTCGCCTTCAAGTTTGGCTTGGTCAATAATACTGGCAAATCGTTGTTCAAATTTGTTGAGCTGCTCACGGGCAACGTTTAATGTATCTAGATGAGATTCATCTAATTCAGATAACGTCCTTACTAACATGCACAATTCACTGGGTGAACCTTCACAGCATGGTTTAATCAGCCCACGTAGATAATGTGTTAATCCAACCCATGCACGATCATGTTGTTCTAACATATTATTTAAATTACGTTCGCCCGTTTGAGCATAACGAATAAGTGTCGCTTGATATAAATCAGCTTTACTACCAAATGCGGCATAAATACTGCCTGGTCGCATGTCCATAGTTGTTTGAATTTCTCGCGTTGATGTGGCCAAAAAACCTTTCTGCCAAAACAGATTTTTTGCTCTTTCAAGTACGTCATCGCGATCAAATTTAGAAATATTAGCCATTACATCCTCTTTGGTTAGTTGGCTATTTTACGTTAACCCTATGAGATAAGGCCAGTATCTTTTGGCAATTTTTTAACCATAATGGCCATTGTTGCTGATTATGCTTAATTATGGATTTGATATGAACGATTCCTAATTGAGCAAATAATGTCGATTAAACAACAAAACTGCATTCACGAGAGGTTATTTGAATTACAAAATTGACGGGTAAATGCAGTGGATAAGCATGAGTGGTGTTGTGATATTGGTGTTGTGACATTAGCGTTGTACTAGTAATGATGTAATGGTGGCATTTTGATATTGGCGTTATATTAGTACGGCTATAATGAGCCGTTATTAACGATAAAGCGGAATTGAACTAATGTATTCAATTCCGCTTTCAAAACTAAGTGCTCAATTTACACTCAAAGTTAAATCCATTGTAAAAATGCGCTGAATAAAGGCTAAGACCAAACCCCTTTTTCGGTTTTACCTTGTATTTCTACATCGGCCAGTTTGAACTCAGGCTTGTTAGTGGTTTTAAGTTTAACTTGATAATCGCGAGTTAAATTTACGATGGTCGGGGTTAACAGCATTATGGCGCTGATGTTCACTACCGTCATTAAACCTAGTGCCATGTCGGCCATGTTCCACACTTCTTTTAATGAGGCATTCGCTCCCCAATACACCATGCCTAAATACAATAGTGTGTAAATGGTGCGACCATAGATGTTGTCGAGTTTAAACAGATGCAAGTTACTTTCGGCGTAGGCGTAGTTTGCTACTACAGACGTAAAAGAGAATAGCGTAATAATGATGGCAACAAACATATCGCCGCTTATGCCCATATGGTAGGTCATGGCGTTTTGAGTGATCCTAATACCTTCCATTTCACTGCCAATATTGCCTTGGGCCAATAAAATCACAATGGCGGTACAGCTACACAACACCATAGTGTCAATAAACACCCCAAGCATTTGTACGTAACCTTGCGCAACCGGGTGATTGGGCACCGGAGTGGCGCCCGCTGCCGCATGTGGCACACTGCCTGCGCCAGCTTCGTTAGAATATAACCCGCGTTGAATACCATTTTTAATCGCAGCACCGAGCGCACCAGCTGCTGCTTCATTTAACCCAAAAGCAGAGTTAATAATATCCATCAATACCCCAGGTACTTGCTGGATATTAATAATGGTGACGGTTACCGCTGCCAAAATAAATGCTAAGCCCATAAAAGGCACCACGAACTCGGCAAAACGAGCAATGCTGCGAAGGCCTCCCATAACAATGATGCCAGCAATTAAAGTAATGACCGCTCCAGAATAAACGGGTGAAATTTCGAAGGTGTGGTTGAGTGCGTCGGTGATGGTGTTGGCTTGCATGGCACTGAAACTAATGCCGTAACCCAGGAATAAACATAATGCGAATAATACCGCTAACCAAGGTTTATTCAGTCCTGCGCGGATATAATAGGCGGGTCCTCCGCGGTATTCTTTATGATCGTCGCGCACTTTATATAGCTGACCTAAAATGCTTTCGGCAAATCCGGTCGCCATACCCAGTAGCGCGATAACCCACATCCAAAATACCGCACCGCTACCACCGAGTGATATTGCCATGGCGACACCGGCTAAATTACCAGTACCGACACGGGCAGAAAGACCGGTACACAAGGCTTGATACGAGCTAATGCCCGATTTGTCACCTTGAGTACTGCCTTTCATTACTTTAAACATATAACCAAAATGGCGAAGTTGAATAAATCTTAACTTCAATGAAAACCACACACCGGCAAATACCAATATATAAATGAGTACTTGGTACTCGCCCCATAGCACATTGTTGACGAGCGATATAATGTCGTTAATCATTGAACAACTTCCTTGGTTTTATCGTTTTATTATTAGATATTTAAAAAGGTTACATTTCGAAAAAATGACCTATGAATGCAAACATAGCCAACGTCCAAATGCGTTAATAACCCTGTCAGAGGGGTTATAATGCAGTTGGTTGATTTCGTTATTTGAATCGATATGCATTGTATCTACATATTTAACGCCAGGCGAGGCGTTTTTGTTACTTGTTAACTTTATTTTTGACTAAAAAAGTGAGTCTGCTTCGCTGAATTAATATCGTTAATATTGGCACTGCAAGGGTAAATTTTTGATAAAATGCTCCACAATTGCCGTGTTGTAAGGCTCTAACATTTGAAAGCGGGTTCTTTAGCTTAATGCATCATAAAAATTAGGATAAATAATAGTATGACAAATGCGAGTCTGCCTTTTAATGCAAGTCAGCAACAATTAGCCTTACTGCGATTAGTCAATTGGGGCCTTAAAATCGGCCTTATTCTGTTTGCTACCGACTTATTTGGCTTAACCACGCCTCCAGTAACCTTGTCTTACGTGCTCATATTTGAAGCTTGTTATGTCGGCTTTAGCTACCGATTTCATCGACTCAGCATGAACAACAATGGTTTGTTGTTTTTAACCTTATTGTTAGACACCTTGTTTTGGGCTACCTGGTTATATTTTACCGGTGGAGCAACCAATGCCTTTGTTTCATTGCTGTTATTACCGATTGCTATTTCAGCGATTACCTTACCCAGATGGGCACCGTGGTGCTTAACCATCGTATCGACGATATTTTATACTTTGATGATTGTTGATATTACCGAACAAAATAGTGGTTCGGTAATGGACCATGACATGAGCCAAATGCCAATTGACCACGTTATGCAAGCAAACCAGGCAATGGCCGCAAATCAAGCTATGCCTGCAAGCCACAGTATGGACATGGGCTCGCACTATTTAGGCATGTGGTTTAATTTTGTGATTTCAGCGTTGGTGTTAACCGTTACCGTAGGCTTTATTGCTAAACGCATTAGGCAAAAAAATGCCGAGCTACGTTATTTACGAGAAGCGCAGTTACGCCAGGAAAAAATATTGGCCTTAGGCACCGCATCAGCGCAAATGGCCCACCAACTGGCAACGCCGTTAGCCACATTGCGTTTACTCACCGATGAGTTAGTCGATACCCATCATGATGCAGAACAACTGGAATTGATCAGCGAAATGCAGCAAGCACTGAATCGCTGCGAAGTCACCTTAGTTGACTTACGTTTAGCGACCGAATCGATACGGGAGCAAAAACTAGCACAACAGCGGGTCGATGAGTTAGTGGCAACTTTAACCGAGCAGATAAGTTTATTGATGCCAGAAGCGCAACTGAATATATCCATAGCACCACAAGTTGAGTCACGTATCGTGTTGACCGACATGAGCTTGTTACCCGCATTAATGGCGTTAATTCAAAATGGCATTCAAGCCAGTGAAGATAATCAACACCAGACTCGCGTAGATATCAATATTGGTTTGTCACAACCCAATCAGCTGACTATGACTATACGTGATTACGGTGTCGGCATTGCGACTCATGTATTGCAAACTTTAGGCAGTAACATGGTGAAAAGTCCCAAAGGCATGGGCATTGCGGTATTATTAAGTCACACCAGCTTTGAGCGTTTAGGCGGTAAGTTATACCTTAAACCTCACCCAGAATGTGGCACCGAAGCCATCGTGACGTTGCCGTTAAGCGTATAAAAAACGAGTTGAAGCTATTTTAAACGAATAGACGCGAGTCGAAGTAAACAGACGTTGAAATAAATAGATGTTGAAATAAATAGACGTTGAAATAAATACAAGCTGAATTGAGAACATCATGAACAAGCTATTGATTATAGAAGACGATTTAGCCCTAGCCGCCATTTTAGCTCGCCGCCTTGGCAAATATGGCTTTGAGTGTAAAACCTGCCATCACGCCAGCGACAGTTTATTAATGGCCAGGCAATTTGTGCCAACGCATATCGTGTTAGACATGAAACTGGCTGAACATAATGGTTTGTCGTTAATTAAACCATTAAGACAATTATTACCCAACGTCCACATGGTATTGCTCACTGGCTTTGCCAGCATCGCGACTGCAGTAGAAGCCATCCGCCTCGGCGCAGACAATTACCTCGCCAAACCCGTCGACACCCAAACCTTATTAAATGCATTATTAGTCACACCAGACACTACAACGACTTACGATGATATTGAAGAACTACCCCTTAACCCCAAACGGGTCGAATGGGAACACATTCAACAAGTCCTTGCCAACAACAATGGCAACGTATCAGAAACCGCCCGTCAACTCGGCATGCACCGCAGAACCTTGCAGCGCAAATTGCTGAAAAAGCCAACGGCAGATAATCGGTAGAATAGGGGAGTAGGGATTGGATTAATATGGCCTGCGGCCACTAACGTCGTGGCGCTTCACCCACACCAGACTAACATCGCAAGGTTCCACCCTGCACGGGCCAAAAGGGGATCAACAGCAATCCCCTCTTGGATCACCCCTGCCGTTC
>NZ_JBEOPM010000024.1:0-72277 GCF_040310165.1 Shewanella sp. AC91-MNA-CIBAN-0169 | reverse complement strand
TGGCTCCCCAAACTGGACTCGAACCAGTGACATACGGATTAACAGTCCGCCGTTCTACCAACTGAACTATTGGGGAAGCGTATTATTTCAAATGTGTTATCTCGATGGCTCCCCAAACTGGACTTGAACCAGTGACATACGGATTAACAGTCCGCCGTTCTACCAACTGAACTATTGGGGAATTATTTCGATAACAGTAAACGATGGCTCCCCAAACTGGACTCGAACCAGTGACATACGGATTAACAGTCCGCCGTTCTACCAACTGAACTATTGGGGAATTACGCTTACATCTCAACTCTGCATACTAAATTGGCTCCCCAGACTGGACTCGAACCAGTGACATACGGATTAACAGTCCGCCGTTCTACCAACTGAACTACTGGGGAAGCGTTTTTAGCAATGTATTGCTGAGAACGGAGCGCATAGTAAAACGCTCTGGTAACTGAGTCAACTCGAGTTATAAAAAAAAACGCATTTATGTGACTAATTGGTTACCAAACACACATCGTGAACGACTTTTGGGCATTTGTGTCGATTTTTAAACAATGAAAACAAAATGAATCACTTACTCACAACATTCATTTCCACGATTATAAAGACAATATTTTTGTATACATCATGTTTTTGATGTCTATCGTTGTGTTTTTTCGGCTATCTCGTCGGTGTGGTTTTATGGCGGAACTGAAAACCGTGTTGATATAAGTTCAATTCGGGATACAGAGATTGTATAGATCGGTAAAAACGGATTTATGGCAAGTCAGCAATATCAAACTTACTATTTGTTGCACTCATTAAGCTGATTTTACATGTGAAAAGGGGGCTTATTGCAAGTCAATGTCACTTTAAGCAAACTGATAGTGCAAACTTTGTGATGTGATAATTCTTTATTATCCTAAATTAAGGTTGATCTTATGAGATTGAGTTATGAGATTGAGTTATGTTTTTATCGACAGCTTCTTGAGTCAAAGTATGTTGATGATATTTAACTCAGCAAAGCATCGATACATAGCGCAAACGAGCTTTTAAACCGATAATACATTGTTGTACATTGTTGTACATTGTTGTTTTTAGCCGTTGAGATTACCCAGCTATCACCAGTGGCATTATAACTATATTGTCGACACCTTGATGAGTTCTATAGTGCAGTTATCACTAAATACTCAGACGTGGCTGAAAATAATCAATTTGAGTATGGCTAATATTCACCAGCCATAGCTTCGGCTGAGTCAACCATGTTTAGCGATACGAGGGAGGTGATATTTGTTGAATGTGTACTAGCGTCAGCGTTCACTGATCGCAATGTTGATCGGTGTTCAAGGCGTTGCTAATATATGAGGCGACTACAAATTTAAAACAGCAACTGAACTATTGTCGCTATCTTTCGTATTAATGTGCAAATGTAATTAAATTTCATCACAATTTTCTTACGTTTTTATGAAACTCACTTGCTCGCTACCCCGCAGTAGTATTGGGCTTTTGTGACTTATCCACTAAATCTGTGGATAAACTTGTGGACTTCTACTGTAAATAAGCGGCTAGCCCTTGTTGCGCTTGAGTCGGACTTAAATTGGTACAAATATTTAGCGATAAGTTAAGTTGTTTTTAATCAAGCAGATACAAAAATCAACAACTTTATTTTTTCACTGTTCTGTCAATTGCAAAATTGTAATCTCTTTGAATAGTAGATTGTGTATTAAATTGTGCTTTAAGCTCGATTTTTAGCGCATTTTTGGCCTTAAATACTGATCGAATCGATTTGTTTATAACTTTCATATTACGATCATTATGCTGTCATATTGAAGAACCAAGTGACAGATAATGATCTGCATGAAACACACCAATATTAAATAATATTCTGCAATTTTTCCTTCAATATAGTTACTGCCTCAAGTAAAAACACCAGAGGTTTAGTACTATTATGTATCGCCATTAACCTGTGTTTAGGTATATGATAATTGGTTCAATAGAATAGGAAACCATGTTGTGTCAGAGTCAGTATTTTCCCTAGAGTCCAAATTCGAACCCGCCGGCGATCAACCTACAGCAATAAAAAAATTAGTAGATGGCTTAGAGTCTGGCGTTGCTAGCCAAACGTTATTAGGCGTAACAGGGTCAGGTAAAACCTATACTATCGCGAATGTGATTAAGCAAATGGGCAGGCCAACCATTATTATGGCGCCTAACAAAACACTTGCCGCGCAACTCTATGGCGAAATGAAAGAGTTTTTTCCGCATAATGCGGTTGAATATTTTGTTTCTTATTATGATTACTATCAACCAGAAGCTTATGTACCCGCTTCTAATACCTTTATTGAAAAAGATGCATCGGTGAATGCCCACATCGAGCAAATGCGTTTATCGGCCACTAAAGCGTTATTAGAGCGTAAAGATGTGGTGCTTATTGCTTCAGTGTCAGCCATATATGGTTTAGGCGATCCTGATTCTTATATGAAGATGTTATTGCATTTGCGTCAAGGCGATTTTATGGGCCAACGTGACATCCTCATTCGGCTCAGTGAATTACAATACAAACGCAATGACATTGAGTTACAACGCGGGACATATCGAGTTCGCGGTGAAGTGATAGATATTTTTCCAGCAGAATCTGAACGCGAAGCCATTCGAATAGAATTATTTGACGACGAAATAGAACGCTTAAGTGAGTTTGATCCCTTGACCGGACAGATTAACAAACGAATAGCGCGTGCCACCATTTATCCCAAAACGCATTATGTGACACCAAGAGAGAAAATTTTAGCGGCAACTGAAGATATTAAAGAAGAACTCAGAGAACGTCGTCAATATCTACTCGATAACAATAAATTGATTGAAGCTCAGCGGATCACTGAGCGAGTTCAATACGACATAGAAATGATGGTCGAGCTAGGATATTGCTCCGGGATTGAAAACTACTCTCGATATTTATCAGGCAGATCGCCTGGAGAAGGTCCACCAACATTATTAGATTATTTACCTGCAGATGGTCTACTGATTATTGATGAGTCACATGTGACGGTACCGCAAATTGGCGCTATGTACAAAGGTGATAGAAGCAGGAAAATGAACTTAGTAGAGTATGGATTTCGATTACCATCAGCACTAGATAATCGGCCGTTAATGTTTGAAGAGTTTGAACGATTAATGCCGCAAACCATTTTTGTTTCAGCTACACCTAGTTTATACGAGCTTGAAAAAAGTACCGGCGAGATTGCTGAGCAGGTTGTAAGGCCAACCGGATTACTCGATCCTGTATTGGAAGTTCGGCCTGTGGGCATTCAAGTTGACGATCTTTTGTCTGAGATCCACAAACGCGTGGCGGTTAATGAGCGTGTGCTGGTGACCACATTAACTAAACGGATGTCTGAAGATCTGAGTGAATACCTTGACGAGCATGGGGTTAAAGTTCGTTATTTACATTCGGACATTGATACCGTTGAACGAGTTGAAATTATTCGTGATTTACGCTTGGGACGTTTTGACGTACTGATTGGCATTAACTTATTACGTGAAGGGCTAGATCTGCCTGAAGTGTCATTAGTGTGCATTTTAGATGCAGACAAAGAAGGCTTTTTACGTTCAGAGAGATCACTTATTCAGACCATCGGCCGTGCTGCTCGTAACGTTAACGGTAAAGTTATTCTATATGCGGACCGAATAACAAACTCAATGGCTAAAGCCATGGGGGAAACAGAGCGTCGCCGTGAAAAGCAACACCTACATAACCTTAAACTCGGTATTGTGCCTCGTGGAGTAGTGAAGAGTATTACCGATGTAATGGATGTAGGTGACACTAACTTCAGTAAAGGTACTCGTAAAAATCACTCTAAATTTGCTGAAGTGGCAGAAGAGCGAGCGAAATACACCAGTATTGCCGATTTGAGTCATCAAATTGATAAATTGGAAAAACAAATGCATGAACACGCTAAGAACCTAGAGTTTGAACAAGCTGCTGCCGTGCGTGATGACGTCAAACATTTACGTGACCTGATCATTGTAAACAGTTAATTTACTGAAAAATATAATTTTAGGTGAAAATAGATAGCCAGTTTATCAATGAAAATATGAAAAACTGGCTGAGAATGTTCTCTAGATGACATTGTAGCGTCAGTTAATTGATTTTAAATTGACCAATTTGAGCTCTTAACTGTTGTGATAACTGACCAACTTGGATACTGGCAGTATTTGATTGCTGGGCATTGGTCACTGTCAAACGAGCTTCATCGCTAATATTGACAATATTACGATTAATTTCATCGCTTACTGCAGTTTGTTCTTCTGCTGCGGTCGCTATTTGAGTCGCCATATTGGCTATTGTCGCCACAGACTGAGTAATTTTGGTTAGCGCATCACCAGCTTGCGCCGCTTGCTCCGTACTGTTAATGGCTTGCTCTCGACTCGATGCCATTACTGTCACGGCTCCTTTTACGCCTGATTGTAATTGGCCAATCATTTGCTGAATTTGGTTAGTCGAATCTTGAGTTCGTTTTGCTAGGGTGCGCACTTCATCAGCGACAACAGCAAAACCTCGTCCTTGCTCTCCTGCACGCGCAGCCTCAATCGCAGCATTCAGAGCCAGTAAGTTGGTTTGATCTGCAATGCCTCGAATGACTTCTAAGATAGTGCCAATATTATCGGCATCTTTTTGCAATTGATAGAGTGCATTAGCGGCTTGTTCAACCCCTTTAGCAAGATGATCAATCGAAGTAATCGTTTTCTTGACAATGTTGTCACCATGCAGTGCTTGTGCATCAGATTCTTGAGCTGCTTGAGCGGCTAACTCTGCATTATTGGCAACTTCAATGACGGTGGCTTGCATTTGATTCATAGCGGTAGCGACTTGTTCAGTTTCACTTTGTAGTCGTTGCATCCCACTCAACGTTTCGTTACTAGCCGAAGTTAATTGGTCGCTTGCTGTACCTAATTGTTGGGTATTATGATTAAAGTCAGTAATTAATTCGCCAATATTACCAACAAACGCATTAAAACTGGCGGCAACTTTGGCAATTTCATCATCACTGCTATCATCTAACCTTGCGGTTAAATCTTTGGCGCCAGAGGCCACATTGCGCATTGAATCATCAAGTTTTTTAAGTGGTGTTAAAATACGTTGGTATAGCACTATCATAATGATCACAATAAACAATCCTATGCCAATGCTTCCCCATAATTGCACTCTAGCAGCGGTAGTGGTTGCCCTGAGAGTTTCATTAACGGTGAGTATAAATTGCTGATCGAGTTTTTGAGCCAATAGATCTAAGTTATCAGCTAAATCGCCAGCCGCATCATCAAAACCACCAGCGCTTTTCATTAATAAATTGCCGGCATCAGTTCCTTGAGTCAAATAGGCATCAGCCATTTTTATGCCTGAATCATGTAATGAATTAACTTGGCGTTTAATGTTTTGTGCCTGAACGGTAAATTCAGGAGCATATTGAATCAATTTTTCAATATGTTCTAGGGCGCTTTGCTTACTTTCGAGTGCTTCTGACTTTGCTTCATCACTTTTTGTTGCACCGACATCTGTTAGAAATTGCTGTATTTGCACGACAAAATAACGAGTATCTTTTAAGGCAAATATGGCATTAACTTGTTGTTCTTCATGTTTAACATTTACATGTATACGTGATTGCTGAACACTCATAACCCAAGCTAATAGTGTCAACGCAGTTAACGTTAGCATAATGGTAATTTGGAGCATTCTCTTAATTGAGAACTTTATATTCATAGAAATACCTTTGACTTAATAAGTGCTACAGCTTGCAATATGTATAGAATAACGTGTCATATAATATGTGTCATTTTCATTGCATTGTTATCAGATCTCTCTCTAATAAATCTATGGATTTAGTCAGTTTGAACACTATAAATTAAAATACTGATACTGAAATATCCTAAAAACCATATGGTAAAGCTAATAAAAAACGCGCCAAATGGCGCGTTTATGTCATTTCATATTATCGAGATAATTAGAAACTGGCTGAACGTGGGGCGCGTGGGAATGGGATAACATCACGAATGTTGTTAACGCCAGTAACATACGACACTAAACGCTCGAAACCTAAACCAAAACCTGAATGAGGTACGGTGCCATAACGACGTAGGTCACGATACCACCAGTAATCTTCTTGGCTTAAATCCATTTCAGCTAAACGCATATCAAGCACGTCTAAACGCTCTTCACGCTGTGCACCACCGATAATCTCACCAATACCTGGTGCCAATACGTCCATTGCTGCGACAGTCTTGCCATCATCGTTTAAGCGCATATAGAAAGCTTTAATGTCTTTCGGGTAGTTCTTAACGACAACAGGCGCTTTAAAATGCTCTTCAGCTAAGTAGCGTTCGTGCTCAGATTGTAAATCAATACCCCATTCAACTGCGAATTCAAACTTCTTACCACAGTTTTTAAGGATTTCAACCGCATCAGTGTAATCCACTTGAGCAAAATCACTGCTAACGAATGCTTGTAAACGTTCGATAACGGTTTTATCAACACGTTCGTTAAAGAAGTTTAAATCATCCATGCGTTCTTCAAGCACTGCGCTAAACGCGAATTTAAGCATTCTTTCCGCTAACTCAGCCGCATCATCTAACGTTGCGAATGCCACTTCAGGCTCAACCATCCAGAATTCTGCAAGGTGGCGAGTGGTGTTTGAGTTTTCAGCACGGAACGTTGGGCCGAAAGTATATACTTTCGATAACGCACAAGCATAAGTTTCAGCGTTTAACTGACCCGACACGGTTAAAAATGATTCTTTACCGAAAAAATCTTTATCGTAATCGACTTTACCGTCTGCTGTGCGAGGTAGATTTTCCATGTCTAAGGTCGACACGCGGAACATTTCGCCCGCACCTTCACAATCAGAAGCGGTAATTAACGGGGTAGATACCCAGATAAATCCTTCTTGGTGATAGAAGCGGTGAATCGCTTGCGATAAACAGTTACGTACACGGGCTACTGCACCAATAATGTTAGTACGTGGGCGTAGATGGGCAAGTTCACGTAAATGCTCAATAGAGTGGCGTTTGGCCGACATTGGGTAAGTATCTGGATCGTCTACAAAACCCGTAACCACTATTTCAGTGACTTGTAATTCAAATGCTTGACCAGCGCCAGGAGAGGCAACTACTTCACCCGTCATTACGACAGAGCAGCCAGCAGTCAATTTCAATACATCGTCATTGTAATTGGCTAGGCTATTAGGCAAGACACCTTGAATAGGGTCGAAACATGAACCGTCATACACGGCCAAGAAAGAGATACCCGCTTTTGAATCACGACGAGTTCTTACCCAGCCACGGACAGTGACTTGCGAACCAACGGCGTGTTCACCTTTAAATACAGAAGCGACAGATGCAATGCTCATTGTTGCTTTATTCTCCAACGTATAGAATATAAATATAAAATTGGGGTTTATCTTACCTTGCTGGTGGCTTTTCTCAAGCTGAAAACGCTATTCTAGGGTGATTAATGTGATACTTTTGAGTATGTCGGTTAAATATATGGCTAATTAGCCTTTATATTCTCTCGTAAACCAAGGAAAGGCCATGTCTCGTTTAGGAATTATACAGGTTGTATTGACCGTTTTGTCATTATTAGGCTGGAGCTTAGCCATTTATGCATTGATTATTTTTGGCGAAGCCAGACCTGATCGTGCGGTAGGTTATTTTTTGAGTAAAGGGGCATCGGTACGATTAAACTGGGACCCTGAGTTAACCATTAAATTAGAATACTTAATATGGTGGTGTGCTGGGGTCAGCTTTTTGAATCTGCTGGTAAACTTTTATGCAAAAGCCACCACTCGAATTGGTTTTTGGGTCAATATTCCATTGTTGTTTTTGGTATCACTCGCAGCAGGTTTGTATATTCGTTACGTGGTGTAAAATAACGCTGATGATGCTTGGAACAATAGTTCTAAGCTAATCAACCATCAATTGGCTTTTTACGTCATGCGCCTACAGTGATTAGTTATCTGCTATATGGTGGCACAGTAAATCTATGATGGCTGCCGTTACCCCCCAAATAAATTTGTCTTCAAATGGCATAAAATGCACTTGATAATGTGCGCCGTGGCGATAATGAAACATTTTATGACGGTTACTGCGCTCAATAAAAAAATTCAATGGTACTGAGAAACAATCATCCACTTCACCGGGGTCGAGTACCAGTTCAAATGGCTGCTTTACTATTGCCACGACAGGGGTGATCTCGAAACCGGTAAAGGTTTTATGAGCTGGAAACACACCTAAAATATCAACATTATCTGCCAATAAGCCAATTTCTTCGTGAGCTTCGCGCAGCGCGGTGTGGATGGCATTAATATCATTTGGCTCAACTTTGCCGCCAGGAAAGCTAATTTGCCCAGGATGGTGACGTAAATGCATCGGACGTCGGGTTAAAATAATATGTAATTGTTGCTCTATTTCGATCACAGGGATTAATACCGCGGCTTCGCGGCCAAGGTACGACGGGGGCGCAGAAGCAATTGTCGAACGCAAACAATGTAAGTTGTAGCGCAAAGTGAATTCGTGTTTATTCATTTATTACGTGTGTATCCTGTTAATGACAAGGGATGTTGTGATCTGGAATCAACCCTGCGTGGTACTTTGGAACGAAGAGATTATCACCCCACCGCTGACAATAGCGATACAGCTAGCATAACAGAAGTATTAATTGGCTATTCTATTTCAGTAACAAGCATCACTGTTAACCGTGGCGTTATAAGGCTTAAACATCTACATAGGGTAATTGAGTCAGAGCAGTTTTAAGACTTAAGCTATTGGCAATACAAAATCATAATAGCAATGATATCAACTGCCTCTTTTTAAGGCGCTTCCACTTGAAATCCATAGATAATATGCACTGATTTGATTGTTGTGCACTATTTTTGTGCAAAAAACAAACTTAAAACAAGCGTATTAAACGAGCAATACAATCTTAACCTTTCTTTAGTAACTATATGATTTTTAATGAATAGCCATTGTCATCTTACTGCAATTAATCTGTCGTCAATTTGTTATGATGAACTGGCATGGTAACTGCTGGAATTAATGCAGTTAATTATCGCGAGGAAGACAAATATGGGACTAGAGAAGTTGCTATATTTGCAAGGCGTTGGGGCAGAGTTTATCGATTGTTTCGGTAATCTTGTTCACATACCTGCTAAGGACAGGCAGGGAATTTTAACCACAATGTTGTTGCAATCGTCGTTTGATCAACATGAGCACCTTCATGGTATGAATAAGCCTGGCCAGCAACTATTCGATGTACAGGCTTTTACTCAGCAGCATTTATCACCACCAAAGATAGACGCCAGAATAGAGCAACTCGATGTACAGCCTTGGTTGGTACCGCTACATGGTTTTCAGTGGTGTACTATTGATAAGCCTCATGTTGATGTCTATCTGCCAGAGCATTATTCATCTGAGTTTGTGGTGACCATCAGCGGTGAAAATATTGACACAATTTCGGTGAATGCCGATGTGAGTGATTGTGTTATTGCTGGCGAATATCATATTAATGATCAACGTTATTGCCAATATCGTTTAATGCTTGATAAAGCTAAATTACATTTAGGTTATCACCAACTCGATTTAGCGTTTATTAACGATCCTCAGCATAAAGATACCTTACATGGACAGTTGATGGTTGCACCGTCTACGGCTTATCAAGGTCGCTTAGTGCAACCACTTAACAGCAGTAAGCAATCTTGGGGGCTTAATGCGCAACTGTATGCATTGCGTAATGATGCGCAATGGGGCATTGGTGATTTTGGCAATTTAGCTGAGCTTATTGAGTATGCTGCCCATGCTGGTGCTGATTTTATTCTTCTCAATCCATTACATGCAGTAGACATAAGCCAGCCAGATAACCCCAGTCCATACAGTCCAACAGACCGCCGTCGGTTAAACCCCTTGTACATACAAATTGAAGCCGTTCATGAATATAAAGCCCTTAATGGGGAGTTATCATCACAAAAATGGCAGCAAAAAAGGTTAGTACTAAATCAAGCACATCTTATTAATTACGATGAGGTGCACAGTCTTAAATACGCAGCATTCGAGAAAATGTATCAAATATTTTGTTCTCACCACATCAAGCTAGAAACCCCAAGATACAAGGCCTATAAAGAGTTTGTTGTACAAGATGAAGCTGCGTTGATGCAGTTTGTTACCGTCGAAGTGGAATTAGCATCTAAATACTTCACTCAAGATGTTGGCTTTTATATGTATTTGCAATTTGTCGCCGATGAACAATTACAAGCTTGTCAGTTGAATGCAAAACAATGCGGTATGAGTATTGGGCTTATTCGTGATTTGGCCGTAGGTGCGGTGAGTCATGGCGCTGAAATTAGTGCCAATGCAGATTTGTTTTGTGATAACGCCAGTATCGGCGCACCACCAGATCCTTTTGCTGAGCAAGGCCAAAATTGGGGCTTAACCCCATTCGACCCCGTGAAATTAAAGCAGCATAATTTTAGCCATTTCATCCAATTGGTTCGCAGTAATATGCAAAGCTGCGGCGCGCTGAGAATTGATCATGTTATGGGATTACTACGTTTGTGGTGGTGGCCTCTGCATGAAGAACTTGGTAAAGGTTGCTATGTATATTATCCGCTGGACACCTTGCTCGCCATTGTTTGTTTAGAAAGCCAGCGTGCTCGTTGCATCGTGATTGGCGAAGATTTAGGCATAGTACCACCAGAGATTGTGTCGTGTTTACACCAAGCGGGCATTTTATCAAATGAATTATTTTATTTCTGTAAAGACCATAATGGGTTTAAACCACCACAAGACTATAAACGTCAAAGCCTGATGATGTTGGCTAATCACGATGTACCGACACTTTCTGCGTGGTGGTTTGCTGCGGATTTACGCCTACGACGTCAACTTGAATTGATTGAAACCGATGACAAGTTACATCAGGTCATGGACCAGCGTCAGCAAGAAAAACAGCAATTGATTGACTTGCTTATCCGCGAACAAGCATTTGAGCTACCAACCCCCATGACATTAGCCGAACAATTAGATTTTGATAGTGTGTTGTTGGCTTGGATCCGCGTTGCTGCTAAGGGCAATGCACAACTATTTAGTGTGCAATTAAGTGATTTAGTCGCTGATAAACACGGGGTAAATATTCCCGGTACTTGGAAAGAGTTCCCTAATTGGCAACGCCGATTACCCCTGTCTATCAAACAAATGTCCCAAAGCCCTAAAGTGCAGCAACGTCTTGAAGCGATAGCATCGGCGCGAAAGTCCCGAACTCACGCCAGTGCAGTTAACACAAGTGCAGTAAACACATAGTCATCCGATAAACTTGCTCATTAATGGATCATTAAATATGACAGTAGCGACCCCGTATTTTCAACAAGGTAGTGAAATGGCCTTATTAAATGGTGAGTACACCGATGTGTTTTCACTGCTTGGTATGCACAGTGTTAATGATGATAAAGCGCTGGTTGTTCGTTGCTTAATACCTGGTGCGCTCAGTGTTGATGTGTTGAATGCTAAAGATCGACGTAAAGTGGCGACGCTTGAGCAAGTGAATGAACAAGGTTTATTTGCCGGTAAAATGGGCCGCAGAGTTAACCATTTTGCTTATCTATTACGGGTGCAATATCCGTTGTGTGAGCAGCTTATCACCGACCCATATCAATTTGACAGTCTACTCGATCCTGACGATGTGTATTTATTTGGCGAAGGAAGCCAGCTGCAAACATACCATTTTCAAGGCGCTAATTGGCGTAAACATCACGATGTAAAAGGGGTTCATTTTTGTGTTTGGGCGCCAAATGCTAAGCAAGTTGCGGTGATTGGTGATTTTAATTTATGGGACAATAAGCGCCATGTGTTGCGTCATCATCCAGCCAGTGGGCTGTGGGATATTTTCATTGCCGAGGTTGAACCCGATCAGCACTATAAATATGCCATTAGCGATATGCATGGCAATCAAGTTATTAAGTCCGATCCTTATGCGGTCGCCATGCAACCGTCACCTAATAATGCGTCGAAAATACCTCGAGTAGAAGGCTATGACTGGCAAGATAGTCAATGGTTAACAGAACGGGCAAGTCATCAGCCACATGTACAACCTATGTCTATTTATGAGGTGCAATTAGCCTCATGGCGCCGCAACGGGGATGACGGCCAAGATTATACCGATTACTCGCAGTTGATAGCCGAGTTGGTGCCTTATATCAAAGAAATGGGCTTTACCCATTTACAGCTAATGCCAATCAGTGAATATCCGTTCGATGGCTCTTGGGGTTATCAACCCGTGGGATTATTTGCGCCGACGTATCGCTTTGGTGATGCCAATGGCCTTAAAGCTTTTATCGATGCATGCCACCAGCAAGGTATTGCGGTGTTACTCGATTGGGTGCCAGCTCATTTTCCTCGCGATCCTCACGGTTTGGTACGGTTTGACGGCAGTTGCTTATATGAACATGACGATCCCCGTAAAGGCGAACATCCGGATTGGGATACATTAATTTATAACTATGGCCGCGCGGAAGTGCGCAGTTTTTTATACAGTAATGCGCATTACTGGCTAGATGAATTTCATTTTGATGGCTTACGCCTTGATGCTGTGTCGTCAATGCTCTATCTCGATTATAGCCGTACAGCGGATCAATGGATCCCCAATGAGTTTGGCGGTCGTGAAAACCTTGAGGCAATCAGCTTTCTGCAAGAATTAAACGCACGTATGTATCAGTGTTTTCCTGGTATTAACATGATTGCTGAAGAGTCCACCGCATGGCCTGGTGTGACACAAGCCACCAGTAATAATGGCTTAGGATTCGGCTTTAAGTGGAATATGGGCTGGATGAACGACACACTGCGTTATATCAGTTGCGATCCCCTTTTTAGGCGTTATCACCATGGAGAGCTCACTTTTAGCTTAGTTTATGCTTTTACCGAACAATTTATTTTGTCACTCAGTCATGATGAAGTGGTTCACGGTAAGGGCTCGTTACTGCATAAAATTCCTGGTGATGACTGGCAGAAGTTCGCCACATTACGCGCTTATTATGGCTTTATGTGGACCCATCCGGGCAAAAAACTGTTGTTTATGGGTAACGAGTTTGCCCAGCGCAACGAATGGAACCATAACCAGAGCCTCGACTGGCATTTATTAACCTATGCACCACATCAAGGTGTGCAAGATTGGGTGCGCGATCTCAATCAATGCTATCAACAATATCCTGCCTTATATCAACGAGATCATCATAGCGACGGTTTCCAATGGCTCGACTGCAACAATGCTGAAAATAACATTTTAGTATTTTGTCGTTTTGGCATGGATAAGCAACAACATGTCGTGATTGTGGTCAACATGTCTCCACAGGTTTATCACGATTTCAGAGTGGGTGTACCTGCGGAGCAATGCTACAGCGAAATGCTCAACAGCGACCATCGCCACTATGGCGGCAGTCACGTCGTCAATGATAATCCCTGTGAAGTTCAAGCGACGCCATGGCAGGGCATGTCACACAGTATTGTCATTACTGTCCCTCCGTTAGGTTGCAGCATTTGGGCTCCAGAACTGGACGAACGAACTGACGAACCAGAAAGCTAGATGAGTCGACGGAATAAGTGGGTACAGACACTATGGTTTCAACTTTACAGGGGCATGTTATGGATATGACCAGCGGTTATCCTTATCCACTAGGGGCGACACTCGATGATAACGGGGTGAATTTTTCGTTGTTTTCGGCGCATGCCACTCAAGTCGTATTGTGTATCTTTGATGCCACTGGAGACGTTGAGGTCGCGCAATACATCATGAGCGATCAAACTCGACAAATTTGGCACTGTCATCTTGCTGATGCACAAGCAGGGCTATTGTATGGTTATCGTGTCTTTGGCCCATATCAACCTCAATTAGGTCATCGCTTTAATCATCATAAATTGTTACTCGATCCCTATGCAAAAAAGCTGGTGGGCGAGGTGATATATCATCCTGCGCTTTATGGTTATGACATTGAAGCCAGGGACGAAGATTTGTCATTTGATACCCAAGATAGTGCGCCATATGTGCCTAAAGCACAGGTTATTGATTGCGGCTTTGTCAATGATATTCCAATTGAGCCGCTTAATATTAGCCTTGCGCGCAGCATTATATTTGAAACCCATATAAAAGGGTTTACCCAACAGCATCCCAAGGTCAGCAGCGAGCAACAAGGCACCTTTGCAGGTTTAGCGAGCCAACCTATCATCGATTATTTACAAAACTTAGGCATAACCTGTATAGAGCTATTACCCGTGCATGGTTTTTTTGATGAGCCATTTTTAATTGAAAAGGGCCTCAATAACTATTGGGGATATAACAGTATTGCTTTTATGGCGCCGCACAGCGCTTATTTGTCTGCATCGGATGACATTGCTGAATTTAGGCAGATGGTTTCTACACTTCATCGAGCAGGCATTGAAGTCATTTTGGATGTGGTATTTAACCATACTGCAGAAGGTAACCATTTAGGGCCAACGTATGGTTTCCGCGGGATCGACAATGCCAGTTACTACCGTTTATTACCCAATGATAAGCGTTTTAACATTAACGATACCGGTTGTGGTAACACCTTTAATCTTAATCATCCCCAAGTACTGATGCTGGTAATGGATTCGCTGCGCTATTGGGTTGAAGTGATGGGCGTGGATGGATTTAGATTTGATTTAGCCAGTTGCCTTGGACGAGAAGCCTATGGCTTTGACCCAGGAAGTGGATTTTTTGACGCCATCACTCAAGATCCTGTGCTGTGTAAAGTGAAATTGATTGCTGAGCCATGGGACATTGGACCTGGTGGTTATCAGTTAGGCAATTACCCCGTGGCATTCAGTGAATGGAATGACCGTTACCGTGATGCTATGCGCAAATTCTGGCGCGGTGACAGTGGTTTGTTACCTGAATTTGCTAAACGATTTCATGGTTCGAGTGACTTTTTTGAACATAACGGTCGCGGGCCAGCAGCCAGTATCAATTTTATCACCAGTCATGATGGTTTCAGTTTGCATGATGTAGTCAGTTATGACGATCGTCATAACTTGGCCAACGGTGAAGACAACCGCGATGGACATCAAGAAAACTGTAGCAGTAATTATGGCATAGAAGGCGAGTGCGACGATGTCGCCATCAATGCCATTCGCAACCGACAAAAGCGCAATTTATTAACGTGCTTGTTGCTATCTCAGGGGGTGCCGATGCTATTGGCTGGCGATGAATCTAGCCAAACTCAACAAGGTAATAACAATGCCTACTGCCAAGACAATCCGATTGGTTGGTTCGACTGGCAGCAAATAGATTGGTCGTTGGTGAATTTTACCGCTCAGTTGATCACCTTACGTAAACGCTTTCCGATGTTGTGTCATCAAGCATTTATTCATAAACCAGAAGCATTATTCGATAACGGTTTAGCGTGGTTTAACCGCCAAGGTGAAGCGATGACGAAATCACATTGGTGTGAACATCATACCCGCACCTTAAGCGTTATTTTAACCGGTAATTTAGGTGATGCCGATGTTGGCGCCGTTGCTGAAAGTACTGAAGCCTTATTGTTGATGATCAATGTCGATGAGTCCCCACATACCTTTACATTACCGCAATTGCCTCACTTTCGTTATTGGCATTGTTTATTGCATACCCAAGAAAGTGAGCCAGTGGTGGATGCCAGTCAGCAAGTCAATTTAATCAGCCGTAGTTTAATGTTATTTCATACCGAGTTTACAAGGAGCAATTGATGACCACAGCGAAAACTAACGCCAGTGCGACTAAACCGACTGCCCGTGCCAGTCGAGCTAAAACTAACAGTAAGACCAGTAGTAAAACCAAAGTCGCAACACAAACCGCAGCAGATAATCAGCTCAGTTCCCATGCAGAGCCTTGTGAACCTTGCGACAGTTTAGCAGCCTCGTTAGCCAGACATATTCGTTATGGTTTATGTCGCGATGAACATGAGAAACATGAATTGTTTAATGCCGTGGCGCAAAGTGTTAAAGAGCAAATGCTGGATAACTGGCGTCAAACACGGATAAAAGATAATCAATACCAACAAAAACAAGTGGCTTACTTGTCGTTAGAGTTTTTGATGGGCCGAGCATTAGGTAATGCATTACTGAGTTTAGACATTACCGCCGATGCGCAACAAGTCATGACTGAATACGCGACTAGTTTAGAAGAGCTTGAGCAAGTTGAGCAAGATGCGGGCTTAGGCAATGGCGGGCTTGGACGACTTGCGGCGTGCTTCCTCGACAGTTGTGCCAGTTTAGATTTGTCGGTTACTGGTTACGGTATTCGTTATCAATATGGCATGTTTGTGCAAAAAATTGTCGATGGTTACCAAGTTGAGCGTCCGGACCGTTGGTTACGACACGGTAATCCATGGGAAGTCCGTATTGCCAATCGTATTGTGACCGTTCCCTTTTTTGGCCATACCGAAACCTATGTCGATAAACAAGGGCATCGACACCATGTGTGGGCGGAAACTCAAAATGTACTGGCCGTGCCTTATGACGTGCCGATCCCAGGATTTAAAAATGGCCGAATTAATACGCTGCGCTTGTGGAAGGCAGAAGCCAATGACGAGTTTGATTTAGCAGAGTTTAACGAAGGTGATTATGCTGAAGCCGTCGCGACGAAAAACCTAGCCGAACAAATCACCATGGTGTTGTACCCCAATGATTCGAGTGTTAACGGCAAAGAATTGCGGTTAAGACAACAGTACTTTTTGTCGTCTGCCAGCTTACAAGACTTGCTGGCCCGTTACGTTGGTCAATTTGGTGAAGACTTTAGCCAGTTTAGTACTCATAACGTGTTGCAACTTAATGATACTCACCCGAGCATTGCAGTACCTGAGTTAATGCGGTTGTTACTTGATCAATATGGCTTGAGTTGGGATACCGCTTGGGCGATCACCAGTGAATCTATGGCGTATACCAATCATACTTTATTGCCAGAAGCACTAGAGCGTTGGTCTGTGCCGATGATGAAAAATATGTTGCCGCGAATTGTCGAAATTATTTTCGAAATCAATGCACGTTATCTTGAACAAGTGGCTCATCATTGGCCCGCAGATATTCAAAAATTGGCCAACATGTCGATTATTGAAGAAGGCCCAGAGCAGCAAATACGGATGGCATATTTAGCGATTGTTGCCAGTTTCTCGGTTAATGGTGTGGCGGGGTTACATACTCAGTTGCTTAAAGAAGGGTTATTCAATGACTTCTATCAACTGTGGCCCCACAAATTTAATAACAAAACCAACGGTGTCACCCCTAGGCGTTGGCTCGCGTATTGTAATCCTAAGTTATCTGAGTTGATTTGCCGACGCTTAGGCGATGAGTGGATTAACGATTTATCACGCCTTACCGCGTTAAATGCTTTTACCAGTGACAAAGCATTTGTTAAGGAATGGGCGCAAATAAAACTCGAGAATAAACAAGTGTTAACCACTTTTGTACATCAGCAATGTGGGGTTGAATTTGACCCTCTGATGATGTTCGATGTGCAAGTAAAACGTATCCATGAATACAAGCGCCAATTATTGAATATTTTGCATGTTATTCATTTATATCGTCGAATTTTAAATGGCGATACTCAAGATATGGTCCCCCGTTGCGTATTAATTGGTGGCAAAGCTGCGCCAGGGTATGCCATGGCAAAACAAATCATTAAGTTAGCAAGCAATGTCGCCCATATGGTCAATTCTGATCCACTGGTGACGCCGTATTTACGTATGGCTTTTCTGCCTAACTATAACGTTAGTGCGATGGAAAAAATTTGTCCGGGTACCGACTTATCTGAGCAAATATCAACAGCAGGTAAAGAAGCTTCAGGTACAGGCAACATGAAATTCATGATGAATGGGGCTTTGACTATCGGCACATTAGATGGTGCCAATATTGAAATGCTTGAAGAAGTGGGTGATGAGAACTTTTTCTTATTTGGCTTAGATGCTAATCAAGTAAGCCAAGCCCGAATGAATTATCAACCTCAGCACATCGTTGAACATTCTAAAGCCCTTCATGGGGTGATGGACATGCTCAAAAGCGCTCATTTCAATTTGGTCGAACCGGGTATTTTCGACAACATTATTGCCTCGATTGTCGACCCTAACGACCAATGGATGACCGCTGCCGATTTTGACAGTTATTGCTTGGCACAAGAACAGGTGGCAAAAACCTATCTTGATCAAGATAGTTGGCAAAAAATGAGTATTAGAAACACCGCCGCAAGCGGGCGTTTTTCAAGCGACAACACTATAGCGGGTTACCGCGACGAAATCTGGATGAAAAAGTAATACAGGGATGGCGGTGTTATGCCGCTTAGTTAACAAGTAAGTCGTAGATCAATGCTTATTTATTGATGGCTATCTTTGATAGTCAAATGGAGTCTGCTTATGAGTAATGTTCGTTATATTAGTAATTTAACTCGTGATACCTATGCGCTTATTTTGGCGGGTGGTCGTGGTTCTCGGTTGTACGAATTAACCGACTGGCGCGCTAAACCGGCGTTATATTTTGGTGGTAAATTCAGGATTATTGATTTCCCATTATCGAATTGTATTAACTCTGGAATTCGTCGCGTGGGAGTGGTGACACAATATAAATCACACTCACTTATTCGGCATGTTACTCGTGGTTGGGGCCACTTTAAGAAGGAATTGGGTGAATCGGTTGAGATATTACCGGCGTCGCAACAAACATCAGGTAATTGGTATCAAGGTACCGCAGACGCCGTGTTTCAAAATATCGATATTATTCGCCATGAAATACCTAAATACGTGATGATTCTATCTGGCGATCATGTGTACCGCATGGATTATGCCGGCTTGTTAGCCGCCCATGCAGAATCTGGTGCCGACATGACCGTGTGTTGTTTAGAAACGCCGATAGCCGAAGCTGCGGGGGCATTTGGGGTAATGGAAGTCGATAGCACTAATCGGGTGATTGGCTTTGAAGAAAAACCGGCTGAGCCTAAACCGACACCAAACGATCCGGAAATGTGTTTAGCCTCGATGGGCAATTATGTGTTTAATACCAAGTTTTTGTTCGATCAATTGAAAAAAGATTCGAACAACGAAAACTCAGATCGTGACTTTGGTAAAGACATCATTCCGGCAATCATAGAAAAGCATAATGTGTTCGCGTTTCCTTTTACTAGTGCAGTTCCAGACGAACCTGCTTATTGGCGCGATGTGGGTACCTTAGATTCATTTTTTCAAGCCAATATGGAGCTATTATCACCTACGCCGGCATTGAATTTGTATGATGCCAAATGGCCTATTTGGACCTATCAAGAACAATTACCTCCGGCTAAATTTGTGTTCGATGATGAAGATAGACGCGGTATGGCGGTTGATTCTATTGTGTCCGGTGGTTGTATTATCTCCGGCGCAAAAGTTAAACGTAGCGTGTTGTTTGATGAAGTGCGGGTATGTTCTTATTCGTCGGTAAAAGACTCGGTATTATTACCCGATGTGGTGGTATTAAAGAACTGTAAAATCCAAAATGCCATTTTAGATCGGGGTTGTATCATCCCAGAAGGCATGGTGATTGGTTATAATCAAGATCACGACAGGGCAAGAGGTTTTAGGGTATCCGAAAAAGGTATTACCTTAGTAACTCGTAAAATGTTGGGTTTACCTGTTGGTTACGAATAAGGACCGTAAATGACTCTTGTGAGTGTAAAGCGAGTACTGCTGGTGGCAGCAGAAAACGATGCACTGCACGGCGCTAAAGTAGGTGGCATGGCGGATGTTATCCGCGACTTGCCACCCGCATTAGGCCAATGCAGCGTGATAGCCGATGTCGCTATGCCTAATTATGGTTTTTTATCTCAACAATATTGTGCCGCACATATGGCTGATGTTGAAGTTGATTTTGCGGGTGAGCGTCATGTGGTATCTGTGTATCGGATGCCTAGGCCGCAAAACAAAGACGAAATGGTCGATATTGGTGAGCAAGATAATACTGGCGCCCAAATTTATCTATTCGATCATCCGCTGTTTAACCATCAAGGTCAGGTTTACTGTAATGGTTCAGCCGACAGACCGTTTGCCGAAGATGCGACCAAGTTTGCTTTGTTTTCATTGAGTGTTGCCACATGCCTTGTCAACAGGCTATTACCTTGTTTCGATGTGTTGCATCTGCATGACTGGCACACCGCAATGGTGGCGATGCTTCGCGGCTGCGTGGCGGAGTTCTCGGCATTGCAGGCGATGCCTTGTGTGTTCACTATCCATAATTTGGCTTTGCAGGGGATCCGCCCCTTCAGCGGTGATGATTCATCGTTTGCCCATTGGTTTCCACAGTACATGGATAAATTGAATACAGTTGCAGATGTAAGTTTATTTGATCCACGTTACAACAATTGCATTAATCCAATGCGAATGGGCATAGTACTGAGTGATAAAGTGCACTTGGTGTCGCCCAGTTATGCCCGCGAAGTGTTAATGCCATCGGATTATCATAAAGGCTTTTTTGGCGGTGAAGGATTAGAGCTAGATTTAGCCACTAAAGCGCTGCAAGGTAATGTCGTTGGGATCATTAATGGTTGCGTTTATGATGATAAGCCCCTAAATGATGTTGATCATCAAACAGGATATGCAGGGTTATTGCACCAAGCAGAAAACGCGATTATCAAATGGCAAGCAAAGGCCAATAATGTCAGTGTATTAGACACCATTGCGCTCACGCGAATGAGTCAGTATAAGCATGCTGTATTGGCGGAGCATCTGCGATCGTTAGAGGTAAATAGCCAAACGTTTGATGATGACAAGCAACGGTTTTTACTGACATCAGTAGGTCGGTTAACTGAGCAAAAAGTGTTGATTTTGTTGCAACCGTATAGTGCAACGCAAATAGATAAAAGCCTTTCCTCAGCAAAAACAGTACTAGAAGCGGTACTTGAATCATTAAAGCGACAACAACCCAACGGGGTGTTTATGTTGCTTGGTAGTGGTGATCTGCATATTGCTAAGGTTCTGCAAGCTACAGCTGCGCGTTATGATAACTTTTTATTTTTACACGGTTATGATGAAGCATTGTCTGAGCAACTTTATCAATCGGGCAGTTTATTTTTAATGCCAAGCTCATTTGAGCCATGCGGAATAAGTCAAATGCTGGCAATGCGGGCAGGGCAACCTTGTTTGGTTCATGGCGTGGGTGGACTGAACGACACGATTACAGATAATGTCAGCGGCTGGGTGTTTAATGGTGAAACGCTAGCTGCACAAGGACAAGCCCTGGTTGAACGTGTTAATCAAGTTCTTGCGTTATATGGCAGCGATACTTGGCAACAGGTGAAGCATAATGCCGCCAAACAGCGATTTAGCTGGGACGATGTCGCGAAGCAATATCTAACAAAGCTCTATGTAGCGAATGATAATGATCAGTAAACAACGTCAGTAAATACAGTCAGTAAGCATTAGTCCGTTAGCAAGACAACTTAAACTAATGTTATTAGTCAATCGTTTTATGTTCAGCTTGATGTAATGAAAAATGCCAATCAAATATGATTGGCATTTTTGCGTTTCAGCGTGGTTATCGGCTGAAAATACTCACTAATAACTAATCTTTTAGTAGGTATAACGTAGATCTAAGTAATAGTAACCACCGTTAAATCCAAACGGAGTATTGGTCAGTGGGTATACAAATATGCCGTTAAAATTATTATCCTCTGGGCGTTTCTCTGGATAAGTATCAAATAGGTTTTGTACCCCTAACGTTACTGAAAGGTTATCGGTTGCACGGTAACGAGTACTTAAATCAGTGGTCCATCTCGCACCATATTCTACTTCACTAGATGAATAACCCACGGTATATTCACCGAAATAGCTGAAACGTAAGTTAGTGGTGAAGTCATCATATTGATGAGTAAAACCGATGTTAGCGGTATTTTTCGGATTGGCTTCCGTCATGCGAACGACTTCAATATTATCAAATAGCTCGTCTTCTAATCCATTGAGGATCGAAGGCAAAGAAATTGACTCAATTTCAGTTTCTTTGTATGAGTAAGCAAGGTTTGCTTTTAGATCGCCGTATTCACCAAGGTCAAAACCTTGAGTGATAACTAAGTCTACACCTTGAGTTTTAGTATCAACCGCATTCATAAAGAAACGCGCCGAGTCGGCATTGGTGCCTTCAAGAATGGCTGCAATGGCGGGTGAGCTTTCTTTGTCGATAGAACCTGACAAAATGATTCTGTCATCAACATTGATTTCATAAGCATCTAATGTCACTGCAAAACCATTGTCGCCAGTGTAAACAATACCTGCACTATAAGAGTGTGATACTTCCGCTTTAAGATCGGGAATACCTAGCTCAGCTCTAACCGGTGATAACTGGTTAAAGGTACCTGACTCTCTAGGAATAAATTCACCAGTGACCGGATCAGGGTCAAAGAAAGTGGATACGTTGGTAAAATAAAGCTGTTGTACACTTGGCGCGCGAAAACCTGTATCAGTGGTTAAACGAAGTGCCACTCGGTCTGTTAGCTCATAACGACCAGACAATTTCCAGCTGGTATTGCCACCGAAATCTGAATAGTCTTCATATCGAACCGCTGCCGCCCAATAAAAGTCATCGGTAAGTTGGTTTTCAAGTTCGATGTACAAACCAAGGTTTGTACGGTCTTCATCTACTTCAGATTCTTTAGTGAAACCACCAAAGCCCTGGCTACCACCCGATTTATCTTGGTAATCGCCTTGGATATACGATTCTTCTTGGCCAGCTTCAATTTGATAGCCACTTTCGCGCCATGTGATACCCATTGCCACGAGTAAGTCAGAGTCATTGGCAAAATCGTAGTAGGTTGAAGCATCTAAGTTTAGATTCAGCTCACTGGTTGACAATGTACCAGCATCAAAGCTTGTTGGACTGTTAGGGCCAAGCGAAGCGTTAATGCTGTTTTCAACATTGTATTCAAAGCTGTTGCTACCAAAACCAACTGATGAATCAATTTCCCATTGGCCCAACTCAAACTCATAACCAGTGACTAAAGAGTAATCGATAATCTCTGGGCTTATTTGCGGTAAAAAGCCGTCTGGATACACTTCAATAACGTTACGAGAATCTAACGCACGACGATAAAAAGCGCCTGAAGTTGAGCTGCGTTTGCTAATACCACCAAAGGCATAAAGCTTACCCTTGGTATCTAACCCTTGCTCAGCATTTACAAATAAACCGTAGTTGTCATAATCACTGTCGCCAACATGATGATTTTTACGATCGAATGTGGCTTCACGTGGATCAAGGCTACCATCTGCTAGGGTCGGGTATTGCTGACGTGAATCAAAACCGGCACGATTGGTTGAATTTTTCTGATGTGCTTCTAAAGACACATTCACAAAGCCGTCTTGGCTAAAACTAAAGCCTTGATTAATGCCTAAGCGAACTTGTTCGCCGTCGCCTTCATAGGTTTGGCCAACCTGGGCGGCAATGCTGCCACCTTCGTCGCTGTCTTTCAGCACGACGTTGATGACGCCAGCAATCGCATCAGAGCCGTATAGCGCTGATGCACCGTCGCGTAAAATTTCAATCCGCTTAATTGAAGTCATTGGAATGGCGTTAAGGTCAACGTTTGATGAACCTTTGCCTAACGTGCCGGCTAAGTGAACCAATGCTGAACCGTGGCGACGCTTACCATTTACCAACACTAAAGTGTGATCAGGTGACATGCCTCGTAAGCTTGCAGGGCGAACCGCGTCGCTGCCATCGGTAATTGACGAGAATGGAAAGCTGTAGCTGGGCGCAGCAAACTGCAATGCCTTAGCGGTTTCGGTTATACCTGTTGCTTCAAGTTGTTCTGAAGTAATAATATCGACAGGGGTTGCACTGTCTGTGGCGGTACGAAGGGCAATACGCGATCCAATAACCTGAATGCGCTCTAGGTTTTCACCTTCTTCTGCAGCGATTGCTACTGGGGCTGAAATACTGGCAATAACGGCCAAAGAAACGAGACTTTTATACATTAGCAATCCTGCGATAACGTTATGAGTAATTTTGTAACATTATAGGTCATTTTCGCTGGTACATAGGTCGCTTTAATATAGGCTTAGTTAGTTCAATCAGGCATATCTCATGACACTCTGATCTAGTTAAAGGCGATAATTACTCCATTGTGGTCACAACTACCCACAGCCATAAACAAACGCCTGCTACTAGTAACAGGCGTTTAACATTTATTTTGTTAATGAGGCTTAAGTATTGTTAATGAGACTTAATCGCTTTATGAGCCGCTAGCTGGGTAAGCTCGTTTGGTGAGATGTAATGAAGGTCGCCATGGCATCCTCTGCACGAGTTTGTGCCGATGCCCAGGTGTCCGAGCTTGTCATGGTTTCAACCACTTCGTAATAACATTTAATTTTTGGCTCAGTACCCGACGGGCGAACAATGACTCTAGCGCCACCTTCTAAGGCATAAATCAACACATCGCTACTAGGTAAATCAATGGCTTGTTTGCTGCCATCAGCGGCAGTGCGCTGTAGACTTTTTAAATCGTCGGTCGAGATCACCGCATACTCACCAATTTTCACGGGTGGATGTTCGCGTAAATATGCACCAATATTTGGCGTGTCAGCATTAAGGGCAATACTCACTTGTTTATTAAGGTGAAATCCATGTTGGCGATAAATCTGCTCGAGTTTATCCCAAATGGTTTGTCCATTATCTGCAAGTTCTGCAGTCAGTTGGGCAAAGGCCACTAATGCCGATAATCCATCTTTATCCCACACTAAGTTACCAATGGTGTAGCCGAGCGCTTCTTCATAAGCGAATAAGAACTGATTGTCAGCTTGGTGCTTGGCAATACCGACATTCATTAACCACTTAAAGCCGGTAAGAGTGGTATAGCTTTGGCTACCAAACTCAGTGGCAATTTTAGACAACAGGCTTGAGGACACGATAGTAGTGCCAGTAAGTTGCTGATTTTTAGGTGCATGGCTGAGTAAGTATTGACCAAATAACACTCCAACTTGGTCGCCTGTCAACATTTGGTAGTCGCCATTTTCAGTGCGAGCGGCAACAGCAAAGCGGTCAGCATCAGGGTCGTTGGCACAAGCGAGTGTAGCATGGTGCTTTTTGGCTTCTGCAATCACCAAATCCATTGCGCCTTTTTCTTCAGGATTTGGAAAGTTTACCGTAGGAAAGTCGCCATCAGGTTCACGTTGAGCCGCCACTGAATACACTTGGGTAAAACCAGCATCATTTAATACCGTTTCAGCCATGTCGGCACCAACACCGTGCATTGCGGTGTAAGCTAAACTGACCTTGTCCTGTCCGCTGTGGTATTGCAGCTCTTTAGCTTCACGTATTCCTTGGCGATAGGCTTGATAGAAATCGTCTTGTAACCAAGTAAGCTTATCTTGTGATATTGCGTCATCTAAGGCTAAAAAGGGAATCGCCTGAGTGGCAGCCCGAGTAATTTGGGCGGCTATGCCTGTGTCGTGAGGAGGAATAATTTGTGCGCCATTTTCCCAATAGACTTTATAGCCATTGTATTGTGGTGGGTTATGACTTGCAGTAACCACAATGCCAGCCGCAGCGTTAAGATGTTTTACCCCAAAAGCGACTAACGGCGTGGCGGCAACCTTATAGGTTAAATGCACGTTAATGCCCATAGCGGTTAATACACTTGCGGCATCATGGGCAAAGGTAAAGGAATCATGACGACCATCGTAACCTATCACGACACCACGCTCGGCAGCATTGTCGATTTGCGCGAGTAAGTAAGCCCCCAGACCGGCAGTAGTTTGGCGGATAACCAAACGGTTCATCGCCATAGGGCCAACACCCACTTCGCCTCTTAGCCCTGCAGTGCCAAATGCTAAACGACCCGCAAAGCGTGCCGCTAGTTCTGTTTCATTGCCGTTATCGATTAACGTTTGCAGTTGTGAGCGGGTGTGTGGGTCGGGATCGTTATTGAGCCATTGGTTGATTTGATGTTGAAGATGGGTATTCATGAGTAACCTCATTGATAATCATTTTCAATAACAGTAGGAAAATACCGCCGCAAGAACAAGTAAATTCGTGTCAAAGTGGATAAAAATAACAAATTGTATTCATGATTTATACGCTTAATCTACATGCATAAACGCGATCATTAGCTTATAAACAACCAGTTGCAGCTAAATATCAAACCTAAAAACCGTGTAAATCAACTTTAAAGCTGTATATATAAACTTAAAAACATTGTATAGATAGAAACCTATAGTGTGCACAGTGGCGTTACAGCAAGAGTGGCGTTACAGCAAGATTGGGGCCAAGTAGGCAATACAAAAAAGGCTTATGGATATCATCCACAAGCCTTTTATAACGCGATTAAAATAACGCGATTAAAATCTATTTTGCTTAGATAACATAATTTTGTGGGAAAAACGCACGTTTTGCGTCTTCATCAAATTCTGCTTTAAATTGAATGTCTTTACCCATGTTTCTGGCGCGTTCAACTGCAGGACGGTTGTTGATGCTGTTAAACCAGCGTTGAACATTCGGGTAAGTGGCAAGGGCATCTTGGCCTAATACATAGCCGATTTTATCAACCCAACCCCATGCAGCAATATCGACAATGCTCAATTCATCACCGACGATAAACTCACGGTTATCAAGATGTGCGTCAAGTACTTGGTAATGGCGCTGAGTTTCACGTTGATAACGGTTTGTTGCGTAATCTATTTTCTCTGGTGCATGGTGAGTGAAATGGACACATTGACCAGAATAAGGGCCTAAACCAGTGGCGACGAACATTAACCACGACAGAAGCTCACCACGATTTTCCGGGGTTGCAGCTAATTGACCGGTTTTGTCAGCAAGGTATAAAAGAATGGCATTAGAATCGAATACACGCACGCCGTTATCTTCAATGGCGGGTGTTTTACTGTTTGGGTTAATTGCTTTAAATTCAGCGCTATGTTGCTCACCTTTTAAGGTATCCACTGGCACGAGTTCAAACTCAAGGCCTGTTTCTTCGAGGAACAGGGCAATTTTCATTGGGTTAGGGCCTGGATGGAAATAAAATTTAATCATGTGAACTCCTTAATAAGTAAGAAGTGTATTTAAGCAGGTTTTGAACGAATGCTCAATATGTTTTTGAGCGATCGTTCATGCTTGGAGGTAATTTGAGTGAATATTATAAATAATGGTTTAAAAACACGGATTAAAAAACAGATTCAAGCATAAGGTAATGCTATTAAAATCGATGATGTCTAGAAAATATTAAGGTTGCTGACCTTTGATAACAAAAGATAATCTGAGCCTAGAATTCATTAACTGAAGTTAACAAGCGTACTCAATATGGGCGCTGTGAGTAAGATAAACCTAGCTTGAGTACTTTCATGGCTTATCCACTTAGATAAGCAACTATTCACTTTTAACTCGTCTAAGCGCTTGCACCATTGAATTAATGCTATTACCGCCATTCTGCTGGTGACAATCTTACTAACGACTATTCTTTACACGCAATCATCTACTCGCAATCATCCACTCCAGTGGGAAGCGTCAGTATATTAATGATTGTCGACCGTTGTTTGTTGCTGATTTAGATTCGCCAACAAAGGTAATATTTTACTGACTTTATCAAAGCTTTCTTGATACTCCGCAGCGCCATTGGAGTCGGCAACAATACCACCACCTGCCCAGCAATAAATGTGATTATTTTCAGTGACCAAAGTACGAATAGTAATACTGGTGTCCATGTTTCCATTTTGGCTTATATAGCCGATGCTGCCGCAATAAAGGTTGCGTCTGGACGGTTCTAATTCTTCAATGATTTCCATTGCGCGGATTTTTGGCGCACCGGTAATTGACCCTCCAGGAAAGGCGGCGTTAAGTAAATCGAATGTTGTTTTGTGTGGTGCAAGTGTGGCAGTCACCGTACTGACTAAATGATGCACCGCAGGAAAGCTTTCAATGGCGAATAACGTCGGCACTTTAACCGAGCCTGGGGCGGCGACTTTACCGATATCGTTTCTGAGTAGGTCTACAATCATCACATTTTCGGCACGATCTTTCTCGGAAGTGATTAATGCGCTAGCGGCTTGTTGATCCAAAATGGGATCATGATGGCGCGGCATGGTACCTTTAATGGGTTTAGTTTCGATATATTGATCGTTAAGTTTAATAAAACGTTCTGGTGAGATAGATAACATGCAGTGGTTATCAACTCGCATAAATGCCGAAAAAGGCGCTTGGTTTGCAAGGGATAAAGCACAATAAGCTTGCCATTCATCTCCTTGATATTGAGCTTCAAATCGTTGGGTTAAATTGATTTGATAACAATCACCACTCAATAAATACTGCTGCACTTGAGCAAATTTATGTTGATACTGCTGACTGTCTATCTGATTACTCCAAGCCGTAGTTAATCTGAAAGGCCTTGATATTATCGCGTTACTGGCTGATTTTTGTATTTTAGATTCAATTAAATTCAACTCAACTTTTAACGCTTCAGATCCATCATAATGGTAAGCATACCAAGATTTATCAACGTAACTGTAGACGAATGAAAAATCATAAAAACCAATATTCATATCATCAAGATGAATATCTTTAATGGCAATTTGTGGCAGCTTTTCAATATTTCGGCCCAGGTCATAGCCAAATGCGCCCAGGGCTCCGACACTAAATGGATGTTGGCTGTCTTGCGCTGAAGGATATAACCGCGCTTGCAGTTCAGCTAATGTGTTAAAGGGGTTGGCGTGGCTATCTATTTTAATATTGAGTGCTTTGATGGCCGAGTCTTTGGCACTAAATTGACTGATGCCATCGCTGCTGGTTAACGTTGCAATAGGATTAAAGCCGATGATGTCGAATTTGGCATCTTGGTGCGGAGCATTGGCTGAGTCGAGTAATATCGCCCATGGCTGGTGGCTTACCAGTGAAAATAGTTGCTTTGTGTCTATTTTCCAGTCCAGTTTTTGCATGAAGAGTGCGTTTTTTGCCCGCGCAGACATCGATAACCCTTATCTAAAATGTGATGTAGCCCAAAAAGGATGGAAAGAGTATCATATTGGTCTTAATAGTTAATATTAAATCGATTCTAATAAAAACGATAACCATGTTAGGCCGCAATGGCTGCTGGAGCACCCCATATGTCGACGAATACCACATCTCACTCTACAACTCATTCACCTATATCTAGTCAAGCTGTCGTGATTAAACAAGCTGACTTTATTGAAAGTATTGCTGATTCTCTGCAATACATCTCGTATTACCACCCCAAAGACTTTGTTGATGCAATGACCAAAGCTTACGAGCGTGAAGAAAGCGCTGCAGCGAAAGACGCCATTGCCCAAATTCTGATTAACTCCCGTATGTCAGCCGAAGGCAAACGCCCTTTATGCCAAGACACTGGAATTGTCACCACCTTTGTTAAAATTGGTATGTCTGTTCAGTGGGATAAAACTGACATGACAGTTCAAGAAATGGTCGATGAAGGTGTACGTCGTGCTTATACCAATCCAGATAATCCATTACGTGCATCAATAGTGTCAGACCCTGCCGGTGCGCGTAAAAATACCAAAGACAACACACCATCAGTGGTTCATATTGACATGGTTGCTGGTAATCAAATAGAAGTGATGATTGCCGCTAAAGGTGGTGGGTCGGAAAACAAATCAAAAATGGCCATGCTTAATCCGTCAGACGATATCGCAGCTTGGGTAGAAAAAACATTACCGACAATGGGCGCGGGCTGGTGCCCACCGGGGATGTTAGGCATAGGTATTGGTGGTACTGCTGAGAAAGCGGCCGTTCTGGCCAAAGAATCATTAATGGACCCTGTTGATATTCATGAGTTGATGGCTCGTGGTGCAGAGACCACAGAAGAAAAGCTTCGTTTAGACATTTTTGAACGCGCAAATAATTTAGGCATAGGCGCTCAAGGTTTGGGCGGATTAACCACAGTATTAGACGTTAAAATTAAATCGGTACCGACTCATGCAGCGTCTAAACCGGTAGTGATGATCCCTAACTGTGCGGCTACGCGTCATGTGCATTTCCATCTAGATGGCACCGGCCCAGTCGATTTAGTACCACCATCGTTATCTGATTGGCCTGAAATTACTCGTGAAGCGGGTGAAAACACTCACCGTGTCAATTTAGATACTGTCACCCAAGCTGAAATCGAAACTTGGAAGAGTGGTGATACCTTATTACTCAACGGTAAAATGCTGACCGGCCGTGACGCTGCTCATAAGCGGATTCAAATGTTGCTTGAATCTGGTGAAGGTTTACCAGCAGGTGTCGATTTTACCGGTAAGTTTATTTATTACGTTGGCCCAGTAGACCCAGTCGGTGATGAAGTGGTTGGCCCTGCAGG
Organism: Shewanella sp. AC91-MNA-CIBAN-0169; assembly: GCF_040310165.1. NCBI lineage: Bacteria > Pseudomonadati > Pseudomonadota > Gammaproteobacteria > Alteromonadales > Shewanellaceae > Shewanella > Shewanella sp. AC91-MNA-CIBAN-0169. The sequence continues at coordinate 41,961 of NZ_JBEOPM010000024.1, read as the reverse complement.
CCCAACAACGGCAACCCGTATGGATAAGTTCACTGACATGATGTTAGACCAAACAGGCCTAATGGGCATGATTGGTAAGTCTGAGCGTGGTCCTGAAACGGTTGCTTCAATTAAAAAGCACAAAGCAGTGTATTTAATGGCTGTTGGCGGCGCGGCATACCTAGTGTCGAAAGCGATTAAGAAATCACGTGTTGTCGCATTTGAAGATTTAGGCATGGAAGCGATTTACGAATTTGATGTGCAAGACATGCCAGTGACCGTGGCGGTTGATACCAATGGTGTTAATGCGCACGAAACTGGCCCAGCGATTTGGAAAATTAACATCGCTAACAGTAAAGCTAATAAGTAAGCCATCGATAACATTGTGCTTAGACATAAGCGATAAGTGTCAATGTGATTAAACGCTCGGGTTTACAGCTTTTTACAAAAGGCTTGTTGCCTGAGCGTTTTGCTTTGGTTAGTCTGCAATATACATTTTATGATTACGTTTGATATTGGCTGTATTTGTGGCCTAAACGTAATACGTTTTATTTAAACAACTGAGACATGATAACAATGAAAAAGTCTTCTGTATTATTCGCACTGGTTGCTGCTGGCATGGCAACATCAGTGTCTGCGGCAGAGCCCGCAGCTTTTAATGTTCAGCAACTGGTTAACTTAAATAAGTTGCATTCAGCGGCCGTATCAAATGATGGTAAAACCATGGTGTACGGCGTAAAAGTGGTTGATGATAAAGGCGAGGGCAACTCAGATCTTTATCTTCTCGATTTGAACGATAAAAATGCTAAGCCAAAGCAACTTACCTCGGCAGCCGGTACTGAACACGACGTCAGCTTCTCGCCCGATGGAAAATCGATTTATTTTCTCGCCACGCGCACCGGCACCAGTCAATTGTACCAATTGGCCCTTGATGGCGGAGAAGCTATCGCGGTTACTGATTTACCGTTAGATATCAATGGCTACAAATTGTCTAACGATGGTAAGCAAGTTGTTATGACGCTGCGGGTATTTCCAGAGTGTAAAGACTTAGCGTGTTCAAAAGACAAGTTTACTGCCGAAGCTGAACGTAAAAGCACTGGCCGCGAATACAAGCAGTTGATGGTACGCCATTGGGACACGTGGGAAGATCATGCACGTAATCATTTGTTTGTTGCCTCGCTTAATGGCAACAAAATTACCACAGCAACAAACGTTACAGCGGGCCGTGACACTGAAACACCGCCTAAGCCATTTTCTGGTATGGAAGAGGTTACCTTTACTGCAGACGGTAAGTACGTTGTTTATAGCGCGAAAGCGCCGAGCCGTGATCAAGCTTGGACAACTAATTACGATTTATGGCAAGTGCCTGTAGCTGGCGGTGAAACGGTTAACTTAACCCCAGATAACCAAGCATGGGATGCCCAGCCAACTTTCTCTGCCGATGGTCGTTATCTTGCTTATTTAGCCATGACCAAGGCGGGTTACGAAGCTGATCGCTCCCGCATTATGTTACGTGACAATGCTACAGGTCAGGAAAAAGAAGTCGCACCATTGTGGGATCGCAGCGCGAGTTCATTAAATTTTAGTGCCGATGGTCGTACTTTGTATGTGACAGCACAAGATCTTGGGCAAGTGACCATTTTTGAAGTGAACACTCAGTTTGGTGATGTGCGTCCTATTTACAACCAAGGCAGTAACAGCCTGGTGGCTGTGACCAGTAATCGTCTCATTTTCCAGAAGTCATCATTAGTTGAACCTGGCGATTTATTCAGTGTGTCACTAGAAGGTGAACAACTTAAACAGCTAACCAACGTCAACAGTGAAAAATTAGCAGATATTAAGTTTGGTGATTTTGAACAGTTCAACTTTAAAGGTTGGAATGACGAAACCGTTCATGGTTATTGGATCAAACCTGTTAACTATGAAGAAGGTAAAAAATACCCAATAGCTTACCTGGTACACGGCGGCCCACAAGGCTCATTTGGTAACAGTTTCAGCAGCCGCTGGAATGCTCAGTTATGGGCGGGTGCAGGCTATGGCGTAGTGATGGTCGACTTCCATGGTTCTACTGGATATGGTCAAGCGTTTACCGACTCTATTGGCAAGGATTGGGGCGGAAAACCGCTTGAAGATCTTAAAAAAGGCATGGCAGCAGTTACCGCGCAGCAACCTTGGTTAGATGCTAACAATGCATGTGCACTGGGCGGTTCTTACGGTGGCTATATGATGAACTGGTTCCAAGGTAAATGGAACGATGGCTTCAAGTGTTTAGTCGACCATGCTGGTTTGTTTGATATGCGTTCTATGTATTACGTTACAGAAGAATTATGGTTCCCTGAATATGAATTCGGTGGCCCATACGATCAAAACAAAGAGCTATATGAAAAGTTTAACCCAGTAAACTATGTTGAAAACTGGAAAACGCCGATGCTCGTCATCCATGGTGAAAAAGACTACCGTGTACCTTATGGCCAAGGTCTTGCTGCATTTACCTTTATGCAGCGTAAAGGTATTCCTTCAGAGCTATTGGTATTTCCAGATGAGAATCACTGGATCTTAAATCAAGATAACCTACAGCTATGGTACAAGAATGTACTAGGCTGGATGGATCGTTGGACAGCTAAATAACCTGAAATTGGGATAACAAATGTCTCTCAAACAGCTCTTTGCCTTGCTAACGTTGTTGAATTAACTTGCAATAGACCCGCTATTGACGCGTCAATTCGCCTTGTTCGTAAAACAAATGACAAGTTTGAGAGTTGTTAACGTATAAGACTATGATCTTTATAATCATATATTTGTCTCTTATCCCGAGTTCAGGTTAAATAGTGTGTAGTTTCTCTGTAGAGGGTTTACGCAGGTCAGTATTGAAATAATGGCCTAATCTTCACAGCAGAGTTACTTTCAGAGTTAATTAAAAGAGATGTTGCCACTGGCAACATCTCTTTTTTGTGCCTAAGCTATTGTAGCTTCGGATATTGTGGGTCAAGCCAATCGCAGTTTTACCAGAGGTAATGAGTTATTCATTAGTCAAGGTGATGCTGGAATCGATATATACTGTTTACCTAAAAAATACACTTACATACTGTCAAAATAAACTGACCGGCTAAATGTATACTTTTAGGAGAAATAAAAACTCCGCTATCGTTAGTATTTTTCATCATAAGGCTATTCTTATTTTGTTGAATAATATGTAGGTTAACCACAGACAAACAAGATTTTAAGTTATGTTGTAGGTTAAATCATCATATTGATGCTAATTAGAACTGTATAGTGAAATAAAATAACTAAAAGTGCGTGTTTACGTTAACTGTCATTATGATGTAAAAACACAAATAATAGACGTTGCATTAGTTTTTGTATTGTAAAACGGTCTATCAAATATAAAAAATTTCATTTGGGGAATGGCAATGTTTCAGCTACATTAGCGCCCTCAGAATCGAGCTTCAATACAGGTAATATCAAGAGGGTTATACCAAGTGGATTTCATGCTTTATATCAAGTTCTTTCTAGGACTATTAGCCATTATTAACCCAGTAGGGTTATTACCTGTTTTTGTTAGCTTAACCAGCCATCAAACTGAAGTTGAGCGTAGACATACCAACCGGGTGGCAAACTTTGCCGTAGTGGTCATTTTATTGGTGACGGCAATAGCAGGGCATTACATTCTTAGTATGTTCAGTATTTCATTATCGGCTTTTCGTATTGCCGGTGGTAGCTTGATTTGTATTATTGCCATGTCGATGCTGCAAGGTAAAATCAGTGAAGTGAAACGCAACCAAGAAGAAGACCGTGAGTCTTCAGGTATGGAGTCTGTTGCGGTTGTCCCTTTAGCTTTGCCATTAATGGCTGGTCCTGGTGCCATTAGTGCGGTGATTGTGTTTGCGGCGGAGCATCACCAAATAACCAACTACATTGGTATGTTTTTAACCATTATTATCTTAGGTCTTGTTAGTTGGGGTTTATTTCGTATGGCGCCAATGCTGTTTAAACTATTAGGTAAAACTGGCATTAACGTTATTACTCGTCTAATGGGTCTACTGATGTTGTCTTTAGGCATTGAAGTGATCGCCGCGGGTGTTAAAGGACTTTTCCCTACCTTAATAGGTTAGTTAGCTTGCTAGTTGCTGTGCATTTGTGCAAACGCTTGATAGTGGGGATTTTTAGCTTGACCCGCTATCATCATTTGCGTAAAGTACGCCTCGATTAGCACTGCCGCGGTTAGTATTAAGTGGTTTTGTATTGTTGAGAGGTAATTATCCCACTCAATAGAATCAAGTATTAAGTACTGCCTTTTTATCTGATGTCTTTTAATGGTATGGATAAAAAGTCAGTCACAAATTGGTGAGCTGGCTGAGTGGCTGAAGGCGCACGCCTGGAAAGTGTGTTTAGGTTTATCCCTAACGAGAGTTCGAATCTCTCGCTCACCGCCATATTATGAAAAAAGACGTCTTCGGACGTCTTTTTTCATTTGTGTTTTAATACAATACTGACAATTTGGCTGATGCTTCGTCTCGCCGTTGTCTAGTATGACTTTATATTAACGAGGTGTTAGCGCTTGTTATGCGTAGCCTCTATAATGCTTTATTCTTGTTTTACTACTGAGACCCACTTTCATGCCTTTTTCGACACTTGGATTACGCGACACGATTGTCAATGCCCTACATGAAGTGGGATACAGTCAGCCGACACCGATTCAACAACAGACTATTCCGGTTATTTTAAAGGGTAAGAACCTGCTTGCCGCGGCGCAAACGGGCACCGGTAAAACCGCAAGCTTTGTATTACCAATATTAGAACGCTTAGCCGACACTGAAACCCAGCGTGCAAAACGTATTCGAGCGTTGATTTTAACCCCAACTCGCGAACTCGCAGTGCAAGTTCACGCCAACGTAGTTCAGTACGCCAAGCATTTATCGTTAACCTCTATCGCCATTTATGGTGGGGTTGATGAGAAGCCGCAAAAACAAGCCTTAATTGATGGTGTGGATATTTTGGTGGCGACACCAGGACGTTTACTTGACTTATATACCCAACGTGCTGTGCACTTTGATGAAGTTGAAGTGTTGGTGCTTGATGAAGCCGATAGAATGCTCGACATGGGCTTTATCGAAGATATTAATAAAATCATCGATAAATTACCTTCTGAACGTCAGAGTTTATTGTTTTCCGCGACATTATCAAACCAAGTGCGTGCGTTAGCGAAAACGGCCATTAAGCGTCCTGTGGAAATTTCGGTGATTGCTGATCGCGATTCAGCACCGAAAATCGAGCAGTGGTTAACGACGGTTGATAAAGATAAAAAATCAGCTTTATTAAGTCATTTAATTAAAACCGAAGAGTGGAATCAAGCGCTAATCTTTATCGAAACTAAGCAAGGTGCCGCTAAATTAGTCAGTCAGCTTGAAAAGCGTGATATTGCTGCTGAGTGTATTCACAGTGGCCGCAGCCAGCCGGTGCGTGAACAAATTTTAGCTGATTTTAAATCGGGTAACATTAAATACCTAGTAGCTACCGGTATTGCGGCGCGTGGTATTGATATTGACGATTTATCTCGTGTAATCAATTATGACTTGCCTTATCCGGCCGATGACTACATTCATCGTATTGGTCGAACCGGTCGTGCGGGTGCTGCTGGTGTCGCTATTTCTTTTGTGTCCAATGATGACTTTAAAAACCTGTGTATGATTGAAAGTCGTTTGGGGCATTTAATTGAACGCAAAGAAATAGTCGGTTTTGAACCATCTAAGCCTATTCCTATTTCGGTGTTGAATTTTATCCCAAAAAATCGTCAGCATAAATCAACCTCAGCGACAGACCGACCTACGCTGAGTTTAGGCAAATCGAAAACGGCTTCAGCTGACTTTAGAAAAACCAAAACAGCTAAAGCGCCAGCCTCGCCGAAAGGTAATAAACCTAATCCCTGGAATATCTAAACTGATTAGATAAACGATTAACTTAGTTGTTGTATCGGCGATTAAAGCGGAATTTACTTTCCGCTTTTTTGTGTTGATTTCTCAAGGCATGGACAGTCTGGCGGTAACACAAACTGAATGGCTTTTGGGAGTACTTCAAAACGCATTTGCTCTGTTGGATAGGGTTCGCCATCTAAATTAAGCGGTAACTTGATAGGGAAATCAATTTCTAGCCAACGGGTTTGAAAATGATAACAAAACCTGGCTTCATGACTCATGGCTTGTATTTCTTCTATCACCACCGGGATATCAAAGGTTGAAAATGACTTCAGCAGGGTGATATCCATCAAGCCATCATCAATTAACGCATTGGGCGCCAGCATTTGTCCGCCGCCAGCTTGCTTATTATTGCAAATGGCGCCTACCAGAATATCGCCATCGAACGTGCCTTTATCGGTGGTAATACTGCCTTGATAAGGCTTAAAGCCTAATGCTTTTGCCAATCCTATTAAGGTATAAGCCCCGCCACCCAGAAAATCTTTTAACTCTGTTGGGGTTTCTGCAGTCACTTGCGCGCCAAAACCGGCGACTGCCGCATTAATAAAATAATTATTGTTGGCTCGGATGATATCAATAGGGTAGCTGTCACCATGAATCGCCAGTTCCAAAGTGGAATGAATATTATTGCTAATGCCACACGCAGTGGCGAAATCATTTGCCGTGCCTAATGGCAGCACGGCTATTTCGAGCATATGATCCTGTTGTGACAGTTGCATCAGGGCATTAACAGCCTCATTAAGTGAGCCATCACCGCCACCAATAACCACTCTGCCGACATTATCGGCTATTGCTTCCGTCATAAAACGCAACATATCGGCACTTTCCCAAGAGACCCGCACATCAACAGTATGGCCTTTTTCACGTAAAGCGATAACCGATTGTCTGATGTCGACATTGGCGGCTTTTTTACCATTAAGCAGTAGTCGGATATGTGTTGAAGGCATCGTTAAGACCTCTGTTGATTATTATGGACACGGCTATGTAACTAAAAATCGGTTTCTAGGCTACAAGCAGTTGATCGATTCACTATTTTTATGTCACAAAAGGTGTCTGCATGCTGCAAAACCGTGACGAACATGATTAACTAATTATAATTGTCTAAGGATGATTTTTACTCATCACTATGTAGAAAAAGTATACGTTCCAAAAACCGTTAAGTTCCCAAAATAGTTAAGTTCCAAAAATTATTTAAGCACAAAATATATAGGCAGCCAAAATCTATACTCGCGAAAGCGATACCGAGAAAAAATAAGTGTAAACACACTAAAAAATAATAACAATGTAAGGGATAACTCATGAAAAAATCTTTACTTGCTTTGGCGGTTACTTTTGCCATAGTCGGCTGTGGCGATGACTCGGTTAAGCCAAGTCCACAAACCAAGACCGTTACTGCAGAGGCTAGCACAACTACAACCGTGGCAGAATTAACCTTTAACAAATATTCACAACAGTTTATTGATGAGCTGTGGGCATTATCACCAACCTGGGCTCTGTACAGTGGCAAACATGTTAATGATGGCTATTTAGATATCCCTAATCAAGCTAGCCGCGACAAAACGCTGCAATTTGTTAAGCAACAGCAAGCGGCACTAGCCCAATTCGATCCGCAGTCATTATCTGCTAACGAGTTAATTGATTATAAATTACTGAGTAATTTAGTTGAGTCAATGCAATGGGAAATTACACGCTTTAAAGGTTGGCAATGGGATCCATCTAATTACAATGTTGCCGGTGGTTTTGCGCAAATCATCAATGAAGACTTTGCCCCGTTAGATGAGCGCTTAGGCTCTGTTATTGCACGTCTTGAAAATGTGCCCGCTTATTATGAAGCCGCGCGACAAAATATTAGTGAGCCGACACTTGAGCATACCCAATTAGCGATTATGCAAAATCAAGGCGCATTTTCGGTATTGTCTGCCGAGTTAGCCCAGCAAGTCACTGATTCAGGCTTAAGCGCAGAGCAGAAAGCGTTATTTACTCAACGTTTTGATGCAGCAACTGCAGCGATTAAACAGCACATTGAGTGGTTAACCGCGCTTGAAACGAAGCTAACCGAAAATGGAGGCCGTGATTTCCGTATTGGTGAAACCTTATACGAAGAAAAATTCGCCTTCGATATTCAGTCTGGTATGACCGCTAAACAGTTATATGACAAAGCTGTGGCAGATAAAAATCATGTTCAGCAAGAAATGGCTAAGATCACCGATACCATTTGGTCAAAGTATATCGATACCCCAAAACCAGACGATGAGAGACAAGCAATTCGGCAGTTAATTGATGTGTTATCAACCAAACATGTTAAACGAGAAAACTTTGTTGCTGAAGTGCGTAAGCAAATTCCAGAACTGATTAAATTTGTCAATGACAAACAACTGGTGACGCTTGATCCTAACAAACCGTTAATTGTGCGTGAAACCCCTGAATACATGCGCGGTTTTGCGGGTGCTTCTATCAGTGCACCAGGGCCTTATGACAAAGGCGGTAATACTTACTACAACGTTTCGCCCCTCGATGACATGAGTGATGAGTCAGCCGAAAGCTATTTACGTGAATACAATCACTGGATTTTACAGGTACTGAATATTCATGAGGCTATCCCAGGGCATTACACACAATTAGTCTTTTCTAACCAATCTCCTAGTTTAGTGAAAAGCTTATTTGGTAACGGTGCCATGATTGAAGGTTGGGCAGTGTATACCGAGCGTATGATGCTGGAAGAAGGTTATGGTAATTTTGAACCTGAAATGTGGTTGATGTATTACAAATGGAATTTACGGGTCATTTGTAACACTATTTTAGACTACAGCATTCAGGTTAACGGAATGGGTGAGCAAGAGGTGATTGACTTGCTCGAGAATGAAGCATTCCAACAACGCGCTGAAGCTGAAGGAAAGTGGCGTCGAGCGACCTTAAGTCAAGTGCAACTGACTAGTTATTACGCTGGCTATCGTGAGATCTATGATTTCCGCGAACAACTTAAAGCTAAGCAAGGTGAAAACTTTGATTTAAAGCAGTTTCATGAACAGTTTTTAAGTTACGGTAGTGCGCCGGTTAAATTTATTAAACAGTTGATGACAGATAAATAGACCAATGATGTCTCATTCATTATTGTGACAAATGTCTCAAGGCCTGAAGTTTCAGGCCTTTTTGTTAATGAAAAGGGCTACAGGGTCGATTAAATCTGGTTTTGGCTAAATCAGTATGATAATCTTAATGGTAATCGTTATCATTAAGTAGCTGAGCATGAAGAATATCCTATTCATTGAACATACCCTTTCCGATAAAAGTGACGTAACTCGACAGCTAAATGAGCAGGGCTACAGTGTTCATCGGGTTAATAATGCCTTTGATGCGTTGATCCAAATGGAAACTGAGCAGCTTGAAGCCATATTATTAGATTTTTCGGTTCCCAAAATGGAGTCATTTTGGCTGCTCGTTGCACGACAAACCCGAACGCCTATTATTGTATTAGCAGAGAGTAACAGCGAACTGGAGCGCATTAATGCGCTAGAGTTAGGCGCCGACGATTATCTCACTCGACCGATTAATATCCGCGAATTGCAGTTACGTCTTAATGTACTCCATCGACGCACCCAAGCACCAATTAATGACGCGGTTAATGACTATATTGGCTTTGATGATACCTGCTATACCATTAGTTTTGCAGAAAAGTCGCTAGTGTTGACCCAAACGGAATATCGGTTATTTAAATATTTGTTTGATAGACAAGGTGAAGTGGTCACCAAAGAAGAGCTGCAACTACGGGTATTACACAAAGAACTTGGACGTTTTGACCGTAATTTAGACATGCATATCAGTAATACACGCCGTAAATTAGTTAAACGCAATTTACCACGCGAATTGATTAATACCGTTCGCGGTCAAGGTTACAGCTTTAGCTTTTAATGGTTCACACCTATTGCCGCATTTGATAAGCTATGGCGCATAAAATAAGGCTGATACCAATCGTTATTAAGCCCAAAATAAGCGCAAGCACATAAAGGATAATCTAATGCGGATTACAGCAAACTTTGACGGCGGCAATATTGACGTCATTAACCTAGACAAACATGACGATATACAGCTCGCCATTCGTCCCGATTTTGGTGGTGAGTTTTATCAATGGTTTAACTTCCGTTTAGAAGGGGAAGTCGGCCAGACATATACCCTTAACATCCTCAATGCAGGTAGTGCCTCTTATCCAGCTGGCTGGGACGATTATCAAGCAGTGGCCAGTTATGACCGCCAATCGTGGTTCAGATTACCAACTCAGTATGTCGACGGAAAATTAACCATCCAGGCTGAGCTAGATTGTGAAGCCATTCAAATAGCTTATTTTGCACCGTACAGCTACGAACGTCATTTAGATTTGATCAGTGAAGTGCAATTACATCCTGCTGTGAGTCTTGAGCACCTTGGGTTAACCCTTGATGGTCGCGACATGACCTTGCTAAAAATTGGTGATGCTAACCCAGATAAAAAGAATATTTGGATTACTGCGCGTCAACATCCGGGTGAAACGATGGCTGAATGGCTAGTTGAAGGTTTGTTAAATCAATTGCTTGATAGTGATTGTCCAACATCTAAAGCCTTATTAGACAAAGCCAATTTTTATATTGTGCCAAACATGAATCCTGATGGCAGCGCACGCGGCCATTTACGGACTAATGCTGTTGGTACTAACTTAAATCGCGAATGGCAAACACCGAGCTTAGAGAAAAGCCCTGAAGTGTATTATGTCGTTAATAAAATGCATCAAACTGGTGTTGATTTATTTTACGATGTGCACGGCGATGAAGGCCTGCCTTATGTGTTCCTTGCCGGTTGTGAAGGGGTGCCAAGCTACAACGATAAGATGGCTCAATTACAGCAGCAATTTCTCAGTGCATTGACCATTGCCAGTGCGGATTTCCAAACAGAGTTTGGTTACGATAAAGATGAGCCAGGCAAAGCTAATTTAACGGTAGGTTCTAATTGGGTTGCTAATACGTTCAGTTGTTTATCGAACACCTTAGAAATGCCATTTAAAGACAATGCCAATTTAGCCGATCCATTTGTGGGCTGGTCTCCAGAGCGTTGCGTATATTTAGGTGAAGCGTCTTTAGTTGCGATGTTAGCTGTGGTTGATAATTTATAATCGCGACAGTACGCGGTAATTTTTATCTTCAGATAATCAAGCAGGTAGAATGAATTATGGCCTTAGTTGCATGTCCTAAATGTCAAAAGCGAATTTCAAGTTTGGCTAAGCAATGTGAGCATTGTAAAACCGATTTGAGTGGTAATACTGAGTCATTAATGATTATCAGTCACATTGAGCGTTCAAATAGCTTAATGACTCAAAGCTTTATTTTTTTGACATTATTTATCGCAGGAGTTGTGGTGTGGTTTTGGGGAGGAGAGCCTGCACAGGGGTTAACTTCTTATATCGCGATCGCAAGTTTTGTTATTGGTTTTACGGGTTATCTTGTTACCCGAGTCAGAATAGTGTTACATAAACGGAAATCAGTATGAACGATATCAATAAAGTCATTGATGAAATGCCTGAAGAAGTATACCTGCGTTTATTGTCTGCGTCTGAGTTAGGTAAGTGGGATGATGGTACAGTATTAACTCAGCCACAGCGTGAATCGACTTTGCAAGTAGTGATGTTGTATCAAGCACGTAAGCTGCAGCAAACTGAACATTTTACCATCGCAGCCGGTGGTAACATTAATGAGCTGTCTAAATCAGAGCTGAAAAAACAGTTTAAAGGTGAGCCCATCGCCGAGTTTAAAGAAGCTGATTTGTAATTATCTGATAATAAATAATATTTGTTATCAATAATGGATATTATAACATCAAAAAATGCGAGCTCATTAGCTCGCATTTTTATTTAGCTGTTATCTGATTAGTACAATAACCCCGTAACAGTATCAATAACCTAAACTAGTCCGTTGTCAGTTCACCAACAAGGTTTTGCTGCATACGTTGCTTAATTTGCGCCGACGTTAATCCAATAGACAACAAATAATGCAATTTAGCTAACGCCGCTTCAATGGTCATATCAGCACCACTTATTACCCCAGCTTGTGCTAAAGCATTACCTGTAGCATAACCGCGCATATTGACCTTACCCTGGAAACACTGGGTCAAATTAACCAATATAATACCGCGTTCATCGGCTTGTTTAAGTGTATCAAGTAGCTTCTTATCTTGTGGTGCATTCCCCACGCCAAAGGTCAATAAAATCAGTGCTTTTACCGGTTGTTGTAAAATATTATTAAAAATGTCAGTGGAGATCCCTGGATAAAGTGTCACCACACCAACAGGTTGTGGACTAATTGTCACCACTTCTAAAGGCTCACCTGTTGGTTTGGTTATTTTCCCTGCTTTAAGGTTTATTTTAATGCCTGCCTCGAGCAACATAGGAAAATTAGGCGATGCAAACGCATCGAATCCGTCAGCATGGGCTTTGGTTGAGCGGTTACCACGAAACAGTTTGTTATTAAAAAATAAACAGACTTCTGCAACGGGGTAGTTGGCTGCAATATAAAGCGAATTGAGCAAGTTGGTTTGACCGTCTGAACGTAATTGAGCTAACGGAATTTGTGAACCAGTAACAATGACAGGTTTTGATAGACCTTGCAGCATAAATGACAATGCAGATGCGGTATAAGCCATGGTGTCTGTACCATGCAAAATAACGAAACCGTCATACTTTTCATAGTTGGCTTGAATATCATTAGCAATCAATTGCCAATCCGGCGGTGCCATATTGGATGAGTCAATTAATGGGCTGTATTCATGAATAACGAATTCAGGCATTTCTTCATGATAAAACTCAGGCATTGACTGCACACAATCGGTTAAGAACCCAGATACTGGCACAAAACCATTATCGGTCTTTTGCATCCCGATGGTACCGCCAGTATAGGCAACGTAAATGGAACGTTTTGTCATGTATGTAGGCTCTTCTTTAACAGCGATTGCAGATTGTGGAAATTATACGAGTTTATTTGTCGATCCCCAATAAAAAAGCCTGCTAAGCAGGCTTTTTTTGAATAATCTTCATATTGCGGTCATTTGAGTGATTAGTAATTACAGTTTTCGCAATACATATAGACATGATTAGGGTCATCAAACATCGACAATGTTTCAAATGCGCCAGCCCACTGCTTGGCAAAGCGCTCAATGAAACTGGTTTGACGAACACTGTCTGGAACATAAGCGGCAGTCGCACCCATGATTTGCTGCATCAGTTGTTGTTCAGCGCTAAGCTCTTGTTCAATCAATTTAACGTCGAACTTGTCCATTTTCGCTAAATCAGCAGCTTTGGCTAATGCCACATCCATATCACCTAGTTCATCAACTAGGCCTAAGGTGAGTGCGCGTTTACCAGTCCATACTCGGCCTTGAGCAATGTTGTCAACTTGCTCTAGTGTCATATGACGTTCTTTTGCTACCAGAGAAATAAACTCATGATAACCACGTTCAATATGGCGTTGTACAACAGCAGCCACTTGCGGATTTAATTCGCGTGCAGGCGATAATCCGGCCCAATCAGATGTTGCGACACCATCAGAGGTCACACCAAAATGATTCAGTGCTTGCTCAAACGTAGCAAACATACCGAAAATACCGATAGAACCCGTTAGGGTTGTTGGTGTTGCAACAATATAGTCGGCACTGGCTGATATCCAATATCCGCCAGATGCAGCAAGACTACCCATGCTAACAACCACAGGCTTACCTGCTGCTTTTAGGGCTAACACTTCTTGACGAATTTGTTCTGACGCAAATGCACTACCACCAGGGCTATCAACGCGAAGCACGACGGCTTTCACCTTATCGTCAAAGCGTGCTTTCATTAGCAATGCAGAGGTACTTTCACCGCCAATTTGTCCAGCAGGTTGTTTACCGTTAAGAATCGTGCCTTTAGCAACGATAACGGCAACTGCGTCTTTTTCAACAAAGCTAGGCATAGGTGCGGTTAACGCTCGGTAATCATTAAAGCTAATTTGCTTAAAGTTTTTACCTTCTTTATCACTGCCAACACGTTCAATCATCGCGACACGGAACGCATCAGCCGAAACCAGTTCGTCAACCCATTTCATGTTGACAGCCATTTGAGCACTGTCACCTTCAGCTTTATCAAGCTGAGCAAGGAATTCATCTGGAGTTAACACTAATTGATCTGGGGCTATTTGACGGTTACTGGCCACAATAGTTGAATAACTTTGCCAAATATCGTTTAACAATACTTTACTGGCGACTTTATCGGCATCAGACATATCGTCACGAATAAAGGGCTCTACAGCTGATTTAAAGGTTCCCACTCGAAATACGTGAGTGGTAATTTTGAGTTTTTCGAGTGCAGCCTTGTAATATAAGCGATAACGGCTTAAGCCATCAAGCGCTACCATACCTTGGTTGTTAAGGTATATTTTGTCTGCAAAGCTGGCTAAAAAATATTGGTTTTGATCATAACCATTGGCCATAGCGATAACTGACTTATTGGCGGCTTTAAACTGGGTTAATGCTTCACCTATAGCGGTCATTTTACTAATACCGGCATCACGAAGATCCGCTAAGTCCAGTACTATACTGTTAATGCGGGCGTCTTGAGTCGCATTATTAATAGTATAAAGTACATCGGCTAATAGAATTTCACCTTCTGGATCATTCGCTTGCCCTTGGCTAAATGCCATTTCTATTGGGTCTACATAATGTTTTTGGTCCACTATGCTCCCAGACAAGTTCAGCACTAATGCTGATTGATCTTCGACGACAATTTCATCTTCGCTGTTGAGAAGTACTACAGCGATGACAGCCAACAAACCAAAAAATATAACGTTGATGATGAACTTACGGATACCGTTTACTGTATTCCATAACAGTAAAAACATCCTTTTTAAAAACGAGGGTTTAGCGGACATTTGCCACTCCTTTATCAGTCTAATGTAGTCATCCTAACTGAAAATCAATAAAAATGTGAAATTCAATTGTAAAGGTTTTTAACAAACGAGCGTTTAAATGATTGAGCAAACTTTACTGTCGGGGTATGCTGGTTTAAATCACTTGTTTAAAAAGGATGTTTGAATGTCGTTTCCACACTTATTAGAACCTTTAGATCTCGGCTTTACACAGCTGAAAAACCGCGTGTTGATGGGCTCAATGCACACGGGGTTAGAAGAAGAAAAAGGCGGATTTGAGAAACTGGCAGCTTTTTATAAAGAGCGTGCTCAAGGTGGCGTCGGGTTAATCGTTACTGGCGGTATCGCACCTAATTTACGTGGCCGTTTAGCGCCACATGCCTGCCAATTAAGCTTTTCTTGGCAAGTGGGTAAACATAAAATAGTTACCGATGCTGTGCATGAAGCGGGCGGTAAAATCTGTATGCAAATCTTGCATGCGGGTCGTTATAGCTATCATCCTTTTAGCTTAGCGCCGAGCAAAGTAAAATCGCCCATTACCCCGTTCACTCCCTCTGCGATGTCTGCTCGTCAAGTACGCTCGACGATTAAAGACTACGCTACCAGCGCGGCATTGGCGAAAAGAGCTGGTTATGATGGCGTTGAAGTCATGGGCTCTGAAGGCTATTTGATCAATCAATTTATCAGTTCGCGCACCAATAAACGTACCGATGAATGGGGCGGCAGTTATGACAATCGGGTTAAGTTTCCGATTGAAATCGTTAACGCTATTCGTCAGAAAGTAGGCAGTGACTTTATTATTGTGTTCCGTTTGTCGATGCTCGACTTAGTCGACAATGGCTCAACGTGGGATGAAGTGGTTCAGCTGGCAAAATCGCTTGAACAAGCCGGTGTGAGTATTATTAATACCGGTATTGGTTGGCATGAAGCACGTGTACCGACGATTTCGACCAGTGTACCGCGTGGTGCTTTTTCTTGGGTAACAGAAAAGCTCAAAAAAGAAGTCAAGATTCCGTTAATTGCCACCAACCGAATTAATACCCCAGAAATTGGCGAGGCGATTATTGCATCAGGTCAAGCTGATATGGTATCGATGGCCCGGCCATTTTTAGCAGATGCAGAGTTTGTGAATAAAGCGGCAGCTAATACCCCAGAGTTGATTAATACCTGCATTGGTTGTAACCAAGCTTGTTTGGACCATACTTTTGCGATGAAGCGGGCAACCTGTTTGGTTAATCCCCGTGCTTGTTATGAAACCGAAATTAATTTTACCCCAACAACCAGTAAAAAACGTATCGCTGTTATGGGCGCCGGTCCTGCGGGAATGGCGTTCTCGGTATACGCAGCGTCGCGTGGACATGAAGTGGTATTGTTTGAAGCCAAGTCTGAAGTCGGTGGTCAGTTTAATTTAGCGCGTAAAATCCCGGGTAAAGAAGAGTTTAGTGAAACTATTCGATATTTCATTAACCAAATTAAACTGCATAACGTTGAACTGCGTCTAAACACTAAATTGGATGCGGCAGTGCTGGCCAATGAGAAATTTGATGAAGTGGTCATCGCCGCTGGTGTGGTACCACGAGCGTTGGATTTACCGGGTTTTGATAATCCTAAAGTGGTCGATTACCAACAAGTATTAACGGGCCAAGTTGAAATGGGTAAAACGGTAGCATTAATTGGTGCTGGCGGTATTGGTTTTGATATGGCGCATTTCTTATGCGAATTAGAATCGAGCACTTTGCAACCGGATAAATGGTTAAAACAGTGGGGCATTGATAAAACCTATCAGAATGCTGGCGGGTTAACTGAAGAAGCCGAACATATTCCTGGTCGTGAAGTGTATTTATTGCAACGTAAAACTACCAAAATGGGCAAAGGTTTAGGTAAAACTACTGGCTGGATCCATCGCAGCGTGTTGAAGCAACATCAAGTGCATATGAAAACCGGCGTAATCTACGAAAAGTTTGATGAACAAGGCCTTCACATTAAAATAGGTGAACAATCTGAAATTCTTGCTGTAGATAATGTGGTGTTGTGTGCCGGACAAATGTCGAATCGCAGTTTGGTTGATGAAATGAAAGCCACTGGATTACCTGTACATTTAATTGGTGGAGTCGATGTGGCGGCTGAATTAGATGCCAAACGCGCTATTCGCCAAGGTGCAGAACTTGCGATGAGTATTTAATTGTCACAGACGTCTGGCTTGAAATAACGTTCACAATTTGCGTTGTTTCGGCCTCTGATGCGTCAATATAAAAAGCCTTCTGTAATGCAGAAGGCTTTTTAGTATCCCAATAAAATAAGTCAGGATACAATCGCGCCAAACTTTAGCGGCTGACTTATTTTACTGTGCTAGGACGCAGTTTTAGAACCTTATCAATATCTTCAGCGCAATGACGCTCAGGAACTTGTTCCCATTCTTCGCCCCAAGAGCGATTGATGATACGACCACGTTGGACCCCTTCACGAGTTTCAAGCAATTTAGCCCAACGAACAACATTGGTATAAGTCTCTACTTCTAGGAATTCGGCAGCCTCATATAAATTGCCTAATACTAAGTTGCCATACCAAGGCCAAATAGCAATATCTGCAATGCTATATTCTTCACCAGCAATAAAGGTGTTTTTTGCCAGTTGTTTATCTAGCACATCTAACTGGCGTTTAACTTCCATAGCAAAGCGATTAATTGGATATTCCTGCTTTTCATCGGCATAAGCATAGAAGTGACCGAAGCCGCCACCGAGGAATGGCGCTGAACCTTGGGCCCAGAACAACCAGTTAAATGTTTGCGTTCTGGCTTTGCCATCTTTAGGGAGGAATTGGTTAAACTTCTCTGCTAGATGAACCAAAATTGAAGCAGATTCAAACACGTTTTCGTCTTCATTAGCTGATTTATCCAATAAAGCAGGAATTTTTGAGTTTGGATTAACGGCAACGAACCCTGACGAGAATTGATCCTTTTCCCCGATGTTAATCAGATAAGCATCATATTCAGCTTCTTTAATGCCTAAGGCCAGTAGCTCTTCTAACATGATAGTTACTTTTTGCCCGTTTGGTGTGCCAAGAGAGTAGAGTTGCAAAGCATGCTCTCCGACAGGCAGCACTTTATCAAATCTTGCACCTGACTCAGGGCTATTAATGTTCGCCCACTTATTAGCGCCATTGTTATTATTTTGCCACACTTTAGGCGGGGTATATTGGTTAGTCATAAAATATCCTTGTACAACCTGTTAGCAGGTTAAGTAAATTGATAATGCGCTTAGCACAATGTTGTTAGTGTAGCGTGTAAAGCTTTAATGTATTAGCATCAACGCGTATGAGTTATGCTTATATTGTTTAAATACAGCATGTGAGTTATTTATTACAGGGCATCCAGTTGTTCACTTAATTCGATTAAACTACTGGCGGTTATGTCTGGTTCAATGCCCCACGGGTCAAATATTTTTTTACTGTCTCTTTTGATCCAAGCCGTATTCAGTCCGGCGGCTTTTGCACCAATAACATCCCATGGATTACTCGACACCATCCAACAATGATTGAGGTCAGATTGGGTGCGAGTCATTAAATAATGGTAAACGGCGGGGTTAGGTTTAAACGTCTTTAGGTCATCAACACTGATAACGTCATGGAGCTGCGGTAAAACGCCTGAATTTTGCATAAGCGTACGAACCGCAACTTCAGGTCCATTTGAAAAAGCGGCGAGGGTATGACCTTGATTGCGCAGTAACGCTAGCCCAGGAATGACATCATCAAAAGCCGTGAGTTGACTAAATTTCGCCAGTAAATCTTGTTGTTCGCTGTTTGACAGTGTGACGTTGAAAACAGACAAACAATATTGTAAAGCTTGCTGGGTACACACACCAAAATCTTCATATTGCTGCATTAAGCCACGACGAAACGCATATTCGACTTTTTTATCGTGCCATAATTGACCAAATGCTTGTGCCTTGTCGCCAATCAATTGCTGCAGATGCTGGCCCATATCCACTGGATCCACTAATGTGCCGTAAACATCAAATCCAATCATTTTATGCATGTTCATTGTTCCATTTGGGTTATGAGCCAAGTGCTTAAGCTCTTTATCATTTGATATACTTGCCAATAAGTTCTATTTGTAGCGAGTTAGCGTGCTCATAATGTGAGCCATGAGTTACTATAAACTAACTATATCATTCGTTCAATTACTATTTTGAACGAACGTTCCAAATGGTGTGAGTTATTAAATGATATTAGCTTGCTCTGCAATATTGGCTCTCAAGGAAAACTTTGATGTAGAGTTAATTCATTGTATTATATTGATAAAATTTATTGAAGGTAATGTTAAATGGAGTGTCCTCGTTGTAAGGGTATCTTTGCCCGTAAAGCGCTTAAACAAGTCCGTAAAGGTAAACATGGGGTTGAAACACAGTGCCCTAAATGTGATCAATGGTTGATGTTCGAGCCTAAAATGATGATGACCAAAAATATTGGCTTATTCATTTTGTTGGTATTCAGTGTGGCTAACTTCTTCATCGACAACACTGATTATCGCTTAATATGCTCGTTTTTAGGTTTTGCTGGTGCTTGTATTGCTTTTTATGGCGTATTTAAAAGTAAGCTTATTGCAGCGCAGGAGTAATGGGTAATGAGTAATGAGTAATTTTAGCGATGGTGTGGAAAAATAGCGCTATATCTTGCAGGTGTAGATACAACTAAGTCGTTTGCTATGCTATAGCGTATTTAAAAGAGAGGTGATGCTGATTACCTCTCTAAAGCGATGTTGATTATTATCCCGAGCTGAGATTATGTAGATATCCCAAACTGTGATTATTTAGAATTTCTCATCATTTCGTGATGAGATTGAAACTCTTCAGTATCAATAAACTTATTGTGGTCCAAATCGATACGCTCAAACATTTCATCACAATCCGATGCGTTTTTTAATAGTCGCCCTTCAGATTGATGCAATGCTTGCCTGGCTTTTTGAAAGCGTTCAAATTCCTCTTCAGATATCAATTTGTCTTGATTAGTATCAAAATCGGAAAATGCAGGCATCTGAGACATTCTCATCATTCCATTTTCATTTCCAATAACATTAGCTGACATAAAAATAGTCAGACAAACGAGTAATACTGATAGAACATAGCTACTCATAATATTCTCCTTGTTAACTTTCCAATATTATTATACGCCTATTTACCCATGTAAAAAACAAGGTTATATAAAGTGTGCAAATTGATCATATTACTTTTTAGCAAACATAACGATTCACTCATGACTATGTGGGAAAAAGCAATTGATTGAGGTTTAGCCAGTAATGAGACCATTGTGTTTGCTGACAAGAGGGTTAACTATCGCCTCAGAAATGTGCAGCGTTTAGGCAACCAGCGGTTATGGTTAACCCACTTGCTGCTTAATTAAAAAAAGCGGTTTAATTCGGTATTAACTCGGGGGGAATTCGCTGTCAACTTGAGTTAGCTTGGCGTTAATTAAAGGAGAAGGGCTAATTAAATAGGGAGACATTAACCTGACAATTTATTCGATAGCGTATTCGATCACTTATTCGATAATTTGTCGGAATGTCTCCCTAGGTGTTCACATGAGTGAATAAACGATCGATTTAATACTCGTCGCTGTTTGCATCACTCATGCGCTCGCGTCTTTCTTGGGCTTCTTCAAATGCAGCGTTAATTTCTTCTAATACAGAATCGACGTCAGCCGCTGTTGTGTCTTCTTCAAATAAACCGGTCAATTGTGTTTCCGGCGTTAATTCACCTTGTTCATACAAGGCCCACATTTCTTTAGCATATTTTGTTGCGGCTAATTCTGGGGCAAATTGAGAATAATAGTCTGTCATATTATTCACATCACGAAATAACATCGCTTTGGCATTATTGTTTGCTGATGCATCAACAGCTTGGGGCAGGTCAATGATAACCGGCCCATTCTGATCTACGAGCACGTTAAACTCTGATAAATCGCCATGAACAATACCTGCACATAACATTCGTACGACATAACCCATCATAACGTAATGCTGCGTTTGCGCTTGTTCAGCACTCATCTGAGTAACATCATTTAATCGAGGTGCAACATCACCATGAATATTGGTGATCAACTCCATCAATAGCACTCCATCAAAGCAGCCATAAGGCACTGGTACTCTAATTTTAGCGGCGGCGCATTTATATAACGCGTCGACCTCGGCATTCTGCCAAGCTTTTTCTTGTTCTTCACGACCGTATTTAGAACCTTTTTCCATGGCTCTACCACGACGACTGTTTTTGGTTTTTCGACCTTCTTGATATTGTGCTGCTTTTTTAAAACTGCGCTTAGTGGCTTCCTTATACACTTTGGCGCAGCGAATCGCATCGCCACATCTGATCATATAGACCGTAGCTTCTTTGCCACTCATGAGTTGGCTTATCACTTCATCGACGAGACCATCGTCAACCAGTGGTTGTAATCGTATAGGCGTTTTCATAGCGTCGTTATACCTTACTTGCGCGCTGGATGATATATCTAAGGAAATAATTTTTACTTGCTGATGGGCTACTGATTAAATGAGGCTCAATAGTACTGAATTTGTGCTTTGTAGACTCTTGTTTATTGGATAGAAATGCTGTAGCCGTTCAGCTAAATATAGTCGATTTTGATCCTTTTACCGAATGATATCGATGGGGTGAATGTTGAGTTATCACTAAAAAGAGCAGCCAAACGTGTTATATTAGCGGCCGTCATTTAGCGTAATGATATCAGTTACGCCTATAGATAAAAAGATTGCTGATGATACGCCTAAACTAACGTTAGGTATAAAGGCCATCATTTAACGCAGTATAATATCTTGTATTTAATGATGGAGAACTTCAGCAAGGCTTAAGTTCTTCTTCAGCCAGTATTGAGTGATGAGTAGGATAATCTTTTTTGATTTAGTTATTATTTGATTCTTATCTGAATCGGCTATTATTTGAAGCGATTATTGTCGATAACTCATTGAACAGTGATTCCAAAATTTGGCATGGAAGTCATCATGCGCGCCTATTTTTTTTAACATTTTAATAGAGTTTTTATGAAACGGACCTTACTTTTAACACTATTTGTTTTTTCTCACGCCGCAACCGCAGTTGAACCTTTATTTGAAACCCCCAAAGATATGCAACCAACATGGATTGATGACATTTTGTCGGTTTTTGGCGCGGATGGTGAATTCGATGACACTAAAGCTATTGATATGAGTTATTTACCTACGGCTTATTACACCCCAGAGAAAAAGTTTGGTGTGGGTTTACTTATGGTGGGGTTATACAAAACCGATAACGCATCAAGTGAGCAACAGCCTTCATCATTGGTGTTGAATTCATTTGCTTCTGTGAACAATTCTTATGGCGTCACGGTAGAAAATATGACGTTTTTAAATCAAGGTAAACAACGTTTGTTGCTTGACTTAGAACTGCATAATGAAGCTGCTGTTTATTATGGAATAGGGATTGAACAAGGCGACCAAGACCTTAATCATCATGAGTTCAAAGAACAACTGTATAGTTTTAAGCCGCGTTGGATGACCGAAGTCGCCAGTAACTATTTTATTGGTGTGGGTGCTGACTTTATTTATACCACGGCCGACAGCTTAGAATTAGTCGCAACAGAAGCTCCTGTGGATTCAAGTACGCTTCTGCCAGACAACTTTAGCTCAGGTGTTGTAGTAACCAGTATTTATGATTCAAGAGATTACCGTTTAAACGCAACAAAAGGCTGGTTATTTCAGGTTGATGCTGGATTATACCAAAATGACCAGTTCGATTCGTTTTCTACTTATAATATTGAATTAGCGAACTATATTGATTTAGGCTCGACACCGGGGTTAATCGCATGGCAAGTGCAAGGTCATCTAACCAGTGGCGATGTACCTTGGAATCTATTACCTGATCTTGGTGGCTCCGACGCGATGCGAGGTTACATTAGAGGCCGATATCGTGACGAGCAAATGATGATGGGGCAAGTTGAATATCGCTTACCAGTGTTCCAACGATATGGCATGGTATTTTGGGGCGCTGTTGGTAGTGTGGCACCTAAAGTGAGTGAGCTAACCGATACGCTATTAACGGCCTATGGCACAGGATTTCGATTCAAAATTAAAGACAATATTAATTTACGATTTGATGTAGGGGTCGGTGAAAATGAAACTAACTTCTACCTAAATGTGAATGAAGTCTTTTAAGGCGATACTATTGATGATGACAGTAATGTCGCGAGTGAAGCTTATGCTTATGATGACCGGGTGTCGTAACATCCGGATATCTGCGACAGCTTATGCTGTCGACTCGAGAATGATGATCATTGTGTGTTTGGTTAGTGGCTTATTGCAGAGTAATAGTGCCTTGGCCAGTGACATTCCACACAGTTGCCAGCGAAGCTTTAATTACGCTATTTATCTCAGTGGTCTACACACTGGTAAGATGAACCGTACTGAGAACTGGCAGGGTAAATCTGCTGTTATAACCTCAAAGAGTGAAGCCAGTATTTTAGGAATTGGCACTCAATATCAACAACGTACTGAGTTATCGTGGTCAAATAACCGCAATGAATGGCTAACCGATAGTTTTCATCAGCAGGTAACCGGTTTTCGCTCACGAGACATGCAAGCCACTTTTTACAATAATGGCCTTGAGTCACGAGTGGATGTTGATGGCGATATTGAGAATTATACCTCAAGCCAAATACCATTAAGGGATGTAGACACCTTAGCCATTCAAATACGCGAAAACTTGCTCGGTGGCCGACGTCAATTTGCGTTAATTAGGCAAGCTTCAGATGCAATTGAACCTTATCAATTTTATGTAAAGGACGAATTAACCGCTACCATCGCGTCTTTGGGGGAGATACAACTTATTCCGGTGGAGCAAACCGGGGCCGAAGAGGTGACGTACTACTTTGCACCAAGTATGAATTATCAACTGGTGAAAGCCCATTATCATGGGATGATTTTGCAAGGTGTTATTGAGCTAGAACATTATGTTTCATCTTGCGATACCATAACGGAGAGCTAACCTTACCTCGTGATAAGCAGCAAGTTCAGTACCGTTTACTTCATTAGGCTTATTGACGCGTCAATGAGCCTAATTTTCACGGTATTATTGCCATAAATGGACACTATAGAGAATTGATTTACTCGTTATGGGCGGTGGCTGACTCATCACTATTTATGCTAGTTATTTTAGCATTAGCCATTATCTACTCTAGCCATAGCCATTATCTACACTAGCATTAGTCATTATTAGCACGAGTCAATAATGATTAAAGGATTAATCTCGATACCTTAATATTAGCCCCGCAAGATCATCAATAGACTTTTTCGTACAAGCTATCAAGTAACAATATCCCTGCGATAAGCTCGATGGCGTTAGTTGCTGACTAACATGATGAAATCGTGTCGTCTATGTTATATGATTTTGGCTGGTGAATATGACCCAAAATTTTTATCGAATAGGTATAATCTGCTGCTGATGTTCCCATTGGAGATACCATGGCCAAGGTGATCAATAAAGCCATTTTTAGCAGTCGAATATTATCGATAAATCTGGTGACCTACCATACTCATCATCGTGTGATGACACATATCGATCCGGTACAACAAGGCCGCTATTACAAACTCAACTTTGTTCTTGTACAACCTAAAGTGGGCGGGGTGTTTCGTTGTGCCAAATGCATCATGAACTTATGGGGACGAGTATATTTATTTCGTCCAGATAAATATGAACACAGCGTGACTAAGATTGAGACTGGTAAACGTGTGTTGCTAAGTGTTGCTTTGAACATCTAGAAGGGTGTTAACGGGACGATAAGTTAACGTTCGTGGACAAGTTTAGGGTTAGCCTGTAATTGTTGGGTTAACGCAGTTGTTGGCTTATGAGTGTCATTGGTTGAAACATATTGACGTTTAGCCACCACTTGTACACCTTCAGTTGATAGTTTGAGGTTTAAATCACCCTCAGGTACACAACAACAGGGCAGACATTCATCTGATTTCAGTTCTGCTAGTGGCTCGGAGAAGTATTTGACTTCTCCTGATATCACTGTGGTTTTACACGCGCCGCAAAATCCATTACGACACTCTGAAAACACTTTTACTTTTTTCGACTCAAGCGCTTCTAATAAGCTTGAATGTTGGCCGTCAAATAAAATAACCGGCTGTCCTTTCAAGCTCACGATAGGGGCTTTTTTGAAAAAATTTTTATAGGTCAAAATCTAAAAACTCATCGCCATCAACAGAAGAATCAATTTGACCAACAAGATAAGATGACACTTCTACTTCTTGTGGGGCAACCTGTACTGCATCACTTTCTAACCAGTTTTTCATCCACGGTAGTGGGTTTGACTGTTCATCATAAGGTTGAGGTAAGTGAACTGACTTCATCCGTTGGTTAGTAATAAACTCAACGTACTGGCATAAAATCTGTTCATTTAAGCCAATCATCGAACCGTCTTTGAATAAGTACTTGGCCCATTCTTTTTCTTGTTCCGCCGCTTTAACAAATAAGTCATACGCTTCTTGCTTACACTCAGCAGCAATTTCTCCCATTTCTGGGTCGTCTTTACCACCCTGCATCAGGGCTAAAATGTGTTGTGTGCTATTGAGGTGTAATGCTTCATCACGGGCAATTAAGCGAATAATTTTAGCATTACCTTCCATTACACGGCGCTCTGCAAAGGCAAACGAACAGGCAAAACTGACATAGAAGCGAATCGCTTCTAAGGCATTAACTGACATCATGCACAAATATAATGACTTTTTAAGAATACGTGAATTAACGGTGATTTCTTTACCGTTAATAATGTGCGTTCCTTCACCTAACAAGTTATTAATCTGGGTGAGGTTAATTAAGTCATCGTAATAAGCGGCAATATCACCGGCACGCTTTAAGATTTCGTCATTTTGTACAATATCGTCAAATACCACAGACGGGTTATTAACAATATTACGAATAATGTGGGTGTACGAACGCGAGTGAATGGTTTCAGAAAACGACCATGTTTCAATCCACGTTTCTAATTCTGGTAGCGATACCAAAGGCAAAAATGCCACATTCGGTGAACGGCCTTGAATTGAGTCGAGTAATGTTTGGTATTTTAGATTTGATAGGAAAATATGCTGTTCATGTTCAGGTAAATTACCGAAATCAATTTTGTCACGGCTGACATCAACTTCTTCTGGACGCCAGAAAAACGATAATTGCTTTTCAATTAGCTTTTCAAAGACTTCATATTTCTGTTGATCGTAGCGTGCCACATTAACCGATTGACCGAAAAACATAGGTTCTTTGGTAGAATCGTTAGGTGTTTGACAAAATGTTGAGTAAGCCATTATTTAGGTGTCCTGAAAACGCATTTTTCAAAAAGCGGGGAAGGCCCCCGCTAAATATACATAAAGTGATGATTAGATTTTATTATGTCCCGAGATTAAGTGTAACACTGAGTGGGTGGGTCGGTTGAAGTGCCCGCGCTATATAGTGTTTACAATAATTTGGTATTCGACATAACCATCTACAATTTCACACAGGCAAATTGTAACACCTTTCGTAGTGTTTTAAAGTGTTAATAAACACAATATATAGCATTTTATCGTCTAGCTGAAGCATTCAGTTGTTACATATTTATAGTTACTTTTATATTTAGTAAGTCCACAAAATTTTAAGTCTAAGATACTAATAAAGGTGTTCCAGGAATTTTTATTGTGTTTAAGAAAGTTGGCTTTCGTTGCATTGAGTA
This sequence comes from Shewanella sp. AC91-MNA-CIBAN-0169, assembly GCF_040310165.1. NCBI lineage: Bacteria > Pseudomonadati > Pseudomonadota > Gammaproteobacteria > Alteromonadales > Shewanellaceae > Shewanella > Shewanella sp. AC91-MNA-CIBAN-0169. The sequence goes on along the minus strand of NZ_JBEOPM010000024.1, from coordinate 15,353 downwards.
AGACAATGGTTTGGGTTATAGGTCTTGTCTTCCAGTTGCTCTTTGCGCCCAGGCAACATAAAAGTTGAACATGTCTTCAGATGAGAATTCGTTTGTAGATAATAATCCATCGATACGGTGTGTGAACACCGCTCACTTAAATTGTCTAACTCCCTACCAAGCCGTATAGTCACTAGTACTAAATGTGGAAAAATCTATCCTCGTAACCTTCCTTGAACCAACGCTGGCATATGGGTTACGAAACGTAGCGACTGGTTATACCTAGCGGCCTAAACCTTTTGCTTCATTTATACGAGCAACTAAAGCATCAACGGATGCTCTCTTTTCTGGATATAATTCAATAAGAATATGTTCAAATATCCTATAACCATCAAGCACATCACTTTTACGCACTCGAAAGCCACCTTCATGTGTTCCATCATTTCCAAGCCATCGTATTGCATTAGCTGGTTCAATAATTTTCCGACTAGCTTCCGGTAGTAAATTAATACGTCTTGCAAGAGATAAAAATTTTCCATTAGCATCAACTGATGCAACTTCCATTTCACCAAGAAGTACTTCTAGCGCAGAGCGCAAAGCACTCAGGCTTAAGCTTGGTGATGAAAAGAAAGTCGAGAAAGAGGTTTTTAGAGCTTTTTTCACCCAGTCGGGGGTATCTTTAGGAGGAACAAAAATTTTGAGTGATGGTTCGAAAAATTTAACCTGAAAATTATCGATCCATTCCCAATCTCCAGAACCATCATGGAGGTACTCTTGAGACACATCACCAGTTCCAACGCAAACTACTCGACATCCACATGATGAGTTTGAACACTTTAGGTGCATTGTGAAAATGTATTCAATCCATTCTGGTCCAAACTCGGGATGATCTGTATCTATCGGTTCTTTAAATTGTTTATTGAATTTTTCCTCTTCACAAGAAAGAGATTGAACTCCGCATTTAGGACACGGCCATACTGGAATATTTTCGCTATAAAAATGCGAAGTGAACAAATTATCGTCTAACACTAAAATTTCCTCAATGAAGGGCACAACCGCTTATTGAACGGTTCTCCAAATAAAGTCGGCCGCTTACGTTATTTTTCAATATAATCCTACATTTACTATGGGGCAACCTCTTTCCAACTCTCATGCCATTTGGCTGCAGCGTATTAACCACTAAAGATCGTCCTCTCACGATTTAGATCCCGATTAGTCCATGACCAATCTTAGTTACATTGTTAGGTTCGCTGCTTTATTCAGAGCCCTAGGTTCATCTGGTGATACAGATGGTTCACTCGTTAAGCGGTGAACAGCGCTTCATACGACTTCACGTCGCACGCCCCAAAACAAGTATGCTCATTGAGTGATTGACACTACAGTTGAGTAGAGTGCGATGAGTCTAGTCTATCTCCAAATATCAATTAGTTACTGTTTTGCGCTCTTGCAAATAATTGCCTTTTGAACAGCAGTGGAAGTGGGATAGTATCCCCATATAGGATATTAATTTTAGGGATAAGAAAGTGCACATTACCAAATTAGATCTAGTCAACTACCGTAATTTTAAGAACGTTAAGCTTCATTTTAACAAAGGTATAAACACTGTAATTGGTGAGAATGCATCAGGTAAGACTAACTTATTTCGGGCAATCAGATTGCTGCTTGATAACTCCATGCCTCGTTCGTCGACAAAACTGTATGAGGGTGATTTTTGTAGGTCGTTAGGTCCTTGGCAAGGTCACTGGATTATTATAAGTTGTGAATTTAATGATATTTCTAATGATGAAGCTAGTCAGTCCCTGTTTCTTCATGGTAACGGGAATATCGAGGGTACAGAAGAAGTAGTAACCAAAGCAACTTATAACCTTATATTCAGACCGAAAGCCCATATACGCCAAGCTCTTTCGATACTTCCTGTTGGTGATGGTACAGCACTACAAGAGTATTTAAGCGACGTTTCGATAGAAGACTATGAAACTGTATTGACAGGGAAAAGCACAGCCAACTTTTCTGACCCAGAAGTATACAAAGCTATTGTTGGTGACTTTGATGCTGTCGTTTTTCCAAGTGAATTAAACAACCCAGATGTTGGTGTACGTTTACCATATATCCTCAATATGCCTAATGAAGTTTCATTTACTTTCATTAAAGCATTGAGAGATGTTGTTTCAGACTTCCACAACAATAAAGCCAACCCACTGTTAACACTACTAAAAAATAAGTCAGGAAAAATTTCCCAAGAGGATTTTCAACCGATAGCTGAGTTGATTGGTACTTTAAATGACAATATTGAAGGTTTGTCTGACGTTTGTGATGTTAGAGATGACATCATATCGACAGTAGGAGATACAGTTGGAGATACTTACTCACCAAAATCTATTTCTATTCGTTCAAGCTTAACTGATGATTCTGACCAACTATTCCAATCCTTAAAGCTTTTTGTCGCTGAATCAAATGATGATCATGAAGGTGCTATTCATGAAATGAGCTTAGGTGGTGCGAATCTTTTATACCTCACGTTGAAGCTTTTAGAGTTCAAGTATCAAAAATCCAATCAATCAATCGCAAATTTTTTGTTAATCGAGGAACCAGAAGCTCATATTCATACACATATTCAAAAGTCATTATTCGACAATATCAACTACGAAAACACTCAGATAATATACTCGACTCACTCGTCACACATTTCCGAAGTTAGTAATATCAAAAACATGAACATTATTGGTCTTGTCGACGGGAGTATTGAGGTTTTCCAACCATCTACAGGACTTAGTGATCAACAATGTGGATTTGTTCAACGTTATCTAGATGCAATTCGTAGCAATCTATTATTTGCGCGAAGTGTAATTTTGGTTGAAGGGGATGCAGAAGAAATCCTTATTCCAGTTCTATTCAAAAAGGTAACAGGTCTAAGCTTAGATGAAATGGGAATTAGCCTTGTTAATATAAGAAGTACTGGATTCCAAAATATTGCGTTACTCTTTAGTGATGAACGTATTAATAAGCGTTGCAGTATTATAACTGATCTTGACTCCGCATTTTTTGATACTGAAATCCTAGAAGCAGATAGTGGTACCCAGAAGAATAAAAAGAAAAAAGCTCAAGGCTCTGAAGAGTCGGGAGCAAACCGTAAACTTCTCCTTGATGAGCTGTGTGCGAATAACTCTTGGTTAAGCCCTTTCTATGCAGAGCATACGTTTGAAGTAGATTTTATTAAGTCTGCAAATAGTTTATATCTTAAAAATATTGTTGAAGACGTTTACGTCGATCCTACCACAAGAGTTACAGCTAAAGATGAACTATCTAATGCAAACATCTCTATATCTGGGGTGAGAGCATTAACAATGGCAAATCACCAAGGTAAGGGCTGGTTTGCAATTACTCTTGGAAAGGCTGTTAACTTTAAAGTAGTAATTCCAGAGTACATTTTTGAAGCAATCAAATTTGCGCATGGCGAGTTTAAGCCCGAACTTGTTTTTAAGATAATATCCCATCGATATGAAACAATAGTTGCTCATGTTGCTGAAGGCACCGCGAAGATGAGAGCTGCTGAAGCTACGGGTAATTCAATTCTCAAAACCAAATGTGAAACATATTTAGCTCCTTTTGAAGCGGGAATTTCAGTCTTTGCATCTAAGTGGGAGGCATTTGATTTGTTTACATGTGATATAAATGACATTAAGGCTTCATTTATCGCTGATTTCCCAACATTAGATAATCATTTCTTAACAAGGATTTAGTGATGTTTGTATGGGATAAAGATGATCTTAATGAGGAGCAGGTCGACGCTATTCAACAACTAGGGAATGTATTCCTGGAAGCATGTCCTGGTAGTGGTAAAACGCGTACATTAACGTACAAAATCGCTCTTGAATTATCAGGTTTGACCGATGCGAAAAAATGGATTGTAGCAATTACATATACAAATCGAGCGGCTGATGAAATTCGTGAAAGAATAGAGTTACTAGGTGTTGAAACATCTCAATTATGGATAGGGACAATTCACGCTTTTTGTTTAGAGTGGATTATAAAGCCTTATGGTATATACCATGACAAACTTAAAAATGGCTTCAAGGTAATTAACTCATATGACAGTGAAGAACTGATAACTGATATTTGTACTGGATTACGACCTCAACAAAAGATTACCTACTATCAATGTTCGCATTTCTACACGCCAAGAGGTATCAATATTACGGGAGGCGGTGGTAGTTTAGCTAACAGTGTTTTGAATGCTTACCATCAACACTTAGATGATAATCACCAAATAGATTTTGAACAGATATTGTACTTCTCTTATGAACTTTTGAGTAATAAGGTGGCTATATCAAAGATATTATCTAACCTTTTTGCTTACTTCTTTATAGACGAGTATCAAGATACGAAAGAGATTCAGTACTCAATTTTGGCAAGTATAATAAGAGCTAATCCGAGTAAGATGAACACATTTATAGTTGGTGATCCAAATCAAGCTATATATACGTCATTAGGTGGCTATGCTATACCTCATGCAGAACTGGAATCTTTAACTGAAGTTCCGTTTACCAAAATGTCTTTGAGTAAGAACTATAGAAGCTCCCGAAGGATTATAGATTATTACCGAAATTATAATGTTAGCTCAAGTGCAACTAGTGCAGAAGGTAGTGAGAGAGAGTATCAGAGTACAATAACCTATGATCAAGTCACTCACAAAGATGATTTAGTTGAGCAGGTAAGTCGATATATTGAGCACAACATTGAAAATTGTAATATTCCAGAGAATGATATTTGCGTCATTGCTCCTTGGTGGACACATTTGGCGGCGCTAACTCGAAACCTAGTGCATCGATTGCCTCAATATAGTTTTGATGGACCCGGTTTAGTACCGTTCTCTAGAGACCTTGAGAACTTCTGGTACAAGCTTACAAGAATTATTCTCACTGAGCCTTCCCCTAGCATGTACGTTAAACGTCTAAGGTGGGCATCTGAAATTTTATATGATTTAGAAATAGCAATGGTGGACATATCCCCTTTCACTTCGAAAGAACTCCTAAAATCAATTAACTCGATTTCAATTGATGAGGAGGATGGAATTGCCTATCTTCGTTACTTTTTCCAAGAACTATTCGAAAATTTAGGGGTTGATTATTCGCTTTACCCTATGATGAAAGAACACTACGATTCCTTTTTTAGTAGTACCGAAGATCGCATAAGTAGGCTCCGCAGAGAGAGTGAGGAGTTTTCAACTAATGTTGAATCATTTCGTCGAGCATTTAAGCCTAAAAGTGGAATAAAAGTTTCGACAATACATGGGGTTAAAGGTGGTGAGTACGATGCCGTTATATCGTTTGGTCTTCTTGAAGGGTTAGTGCCTAACTTTAATGACTCTTCTGACGAAAGTGCCAAGAAGCTTTTATATGTTATAGGCTCAAGAGCTAGGAAAAATCTACACTTGATCTCTGAAAGAGGGAGAATGACAGGCTTTAGTCCAAATCAAACTGAACGCACTTCTACAAAGGTTCTCCGATGTGTTCAATTTCCCTATAATGATTTTGTGTAGTAGTCAAAAACACTAAGTATTAATGTTTTGTTTTGGTATTTTGATTTATTGTAACAAATTCAACTCTAGAAACTTAGCACACAGAGTCTAACTCGTTTTTGTCCAAAAGTGTGACAGGATAGCTTAGCAATAAGAAACTAAGCACAAATCAGTAGACCAAATTTTAGTAATACCACAGGGTCGGGAGTTGCTACTCTAATAGTGACGATTCAAAGAGAAGAATTGATGATGAAAAATACTAAACTCAGTATATTGCTCTCAAAATGTGACGTAACGGCACCAATACCTGATGACTTAGCTGAATGGCTTGATTCTCCTTCTGTTGGAAATGAGATTATCACGGATTGCGAAGATACGCCTCTGAGTTCTGATGATGAGTATCGTGCAGCATTAAAGAAAATTGAAGAATTTTTTGATGCAATACCTAATACCGCTGAAGGTTCTGAGCTCGAAAAATGTATTTCATTAGTTGAAACATATGAAAATGAACACTTCCCAATGTAACTCACAGTTGCCCCAAAGTTTGTTTAAGATATGGCCTGCGGCCACTAACGTCGTGGCGCTTCGCCCACACCAGACCAAAAGGAAACCAAAGGCTGTTCCCTCTTGGATAACCCAGCCGCCCCGCAACATTTTCTGAAAAGCGAAAAGGTCGCCATGGGGTTAAATTTAACTTTGACCTGCATTTGCAGACTGCTTCGGCCTTATTCGAAAATACTAACGCTTCCGATGGTACATCCTGTACCGCGAAAGCTAAGCTCACATCTGATAGGCAGGATGCCTGAATGCCTTGTAGCACATGGATGTGCGAGAAAGGCCATGTGAGCTTCACGCTATTTTCTTCAACGTTCTCAAGTTCAGAGTTGAATGACGCCAATTGCAAGCAAGGTATGCAAATCATTCATGCCCCAAAGCTTGTTACGCTTATAAATACGTTACTGTAATGGTCAGCTAGTTTTGATATACAAAAAGTAATGTGTAGCAAAACGCAAGACCTGACCCCATCAATTTTTCATAGCCAGTCTCGTTAATAGCCTCTCAATCAATGCGTGACCAAAATTAAGTTAAATATTGCATTTTATGTGATAAGTTTTATAAAATTTAATAGTTTAGTGGAAATTGAATGCGCTTGTACGAACACGGTTCAGAATGGAGGCGGTGGGACCTCCATGTTCACACCCCAGATTCAGTATTAGAAACACAATTTAAAGGCGACTGGGACGGTTATATTTCAGCTATTGAGCAATCAGATTCCTGTATTGCTGTAATTGGTATCACGGATTATTGCTCTATATCTGGCTATGAAAAGGTTGTTGGGTATCGCCAAAATGGTCGAATGAAAAACATCGAGACAATTATCCCAAATATTGAGTTTAGGATTACCCCTAATACCGAAAAATATAAAGGGATAAACATCCACATTCTCGTTAATCCTGAATCCACTCATCATATAACTGAAATCAAGAATGCTCTCAGTCGTTTGGTCATTGACCATCACGCCCAAAACTATGCCTGTACTGAAGACCAACTAATGAGTTATGGACGGACATTGCACCCAGAGTCAGCCCACAGCGATAGAACTTCATTAAGAGAAGGTATTAATAACTTCAAACCGTCCTACGATGTACTCAAGAAATGGTACAACGGGGAAAAGTGGTTAAAAGAAAACTCCATAGTTGTCGCGGCTAATGGCTCTAAAGATGGGATATCAGGTCTTAAAGACGGTGGTTTTTCGGGCTTAAAGAAAGACATCTACCAGTTTATCGACATGGTATTTTCAGCCACACCAAGCGACATAAGCCACTTTACTGGTCAAGGAGCAAAGAGCAGAGCCGATATTATAGCTGATCTTGGTCGTCTTGTTCCTTGTGTCCATGGTTCAGATGCGCATGGTATCGATAAGCTATTTGAACCAGACCATAAGAGATACTGCTGGATTAAAGCTGACCCTACATTTAATGGTTTAAAGCAGGTTGTCTTTGAACCTGACCGTGCATTCATTGGTGAACTTTCTCCCGAAACGAAAACTGAATATCAGACCATCAAACAGGTAAGATACATTGATAATTCAGGTACGAATAAGTTTTCGAAGAAGTGGATACCGCTTAACAAAGACCTGAACACCATCATTGGTGGTAAGTCTTCCGGTAAATCAATGCTTCTGTACCACATTGCGAAGACTATAAACCCTAGCGAAGTATCCGCCAGAGTAGAGCTATCGAAGTCATCAACCTACAGCGATATACCTAACTTAGATTTCGAGGTTGAATGGTCGAATAATGAAGTGTCTAAGCTGTCAGATTCCGACGACCAAGCAAAGGCTATCACCTATATACCTCAACTTTACATCAACCAGCTGGCTGATAAAGATGGTAGAGAAGATTTAAATGAGTTGATATCTAAAACTCTGCTTCAAAATGAACAATACAAAGACTTCGTTAATGGCCTTGAGAATAGAGTACGTGCAGTCAACTCATCCATTAATGACAAGATTAATACTCGATTCCTACTGATTAGTGAATACCAAAAGCTGATAAACGAGCTTAACGAAATTGGTAACGACAAGTCTGTTAAGAATGAGATTGTAGCACTTGAAGGTAGAGCAAAAGAAATTCGAGAAAAGTCTAAATGGACAGAAGATCAAGAAAAGCATTATGCCTACCTAGTTCATAGAAGACAGTGCGTTATCAGGGCAAAAGATAGGCTCACATATATTCAGTTGGGCTTACAAAGATTCACTGAGAATATTGATAACCGACAAGACCAATGGATTGATACGATTAGAGGTCAACTACATCAAGACTCAGGGCTAATTGCACAATCAACTGTCCTCAAGGGACTGCTAGATTCAATGCAACAAGACTTGGTAGCTAGCTTTACTTCAACCAAGGGTAAAGCGAATCAAAAGCTAGAGTCGATCCCTGATAGATTGACTGCATTAAACGATAAACTAGAGGGAATAGAGCGTGAGCTTAAACCTCTTGAAGAAGATGTGAAAGACAAAGCTGCCCTTGAACAACTGAATAAGCAACTCAAGGTTGAGCGAGAGAAGCTTGCAAGAATCAATGTCAAACTAAAAGAGCTTGTGGCAATCACCAAGAAAGGTGAAGAGTGTATCAAGAAACTAAATGAGCAGTTCAGTTCGTTGATAAATCTATACAAATCTCACTGTACCAAAGTCAGTGAGCACCAAATGGATGACGACATAAAAATTGAGGCAAAGGTTGTTGTCGATGCTAGCAAGTTTGACTCGTTCGTTAGTTGCTACCACAAGGCAGGGCCAATTCGCGCGGTCGTTAATGATGTTCAGGATGAAAACGGTGACTACCATTTTGACATTGATACTCACGCAGCCTTTGTAGAGAAGACCGCCAATACAATTAAGAGCAGTCAATCACCTACCTTGCGCAAGAACCAAAGCCTTAAAGATGCTTATAAGTTCCTTTACGCTGACTACCTCGGGATCGACTTCCTTGTTACCTATAAGAACGACAGCATTGTGCATATGTCGCCGGGCAAACGTGGTTTGGTCTTACTTAGTTTGATGCTTGAACTAAGTAACTCAACGCACCCAATATTGATTGACCAACCAGAAGATAACTTGGATAACAGAACGATTTACTCAGAGCTTAAAGACTTCGTTCGTAAGTGTAAAAGTAAGCGACAAATTATTATGGTGACACACAACGCAAACCTAGTGGTTGCAGCAGATGCAGAGTGTGTTGTAGTAGCTGATCAGCGAGGGCAGTCAGGTACAGCTGGGACGTATCAGTTTGAATATCTTGGAGGTAGCCTAGAGCACAGTTTGAAGTCTGATGACAACTACGACTACCAATCACTTGATGAGCTAGGCATTCGACAGCATGTTTGTCATATCCTTGAAGGTGGCATCAGTGCCTTCAAAGAGCGGGAGAAGAAATATAACTTTCTTTGATTCTAGTCTTTAACTTGGCTAGAACATGTTAGAAGTGAAAAGTCACTGCTTGGGCAGAGTCTTCTATGGTCAGGTTTTGCCCAAATTCAACTTATCCGAAGTTAATGGTTTAGAGTTTCAATTCTAAGTCGTTACCGTCCAGAAATATACCTAGGACGTAAACTATTTATGCCCCCTTTCCTTGCCAGTAACGCTCAACGTCACAAATCACAGTGAGCTGGTTTGACCTACTTTTTCTTATCTGTGAAATGTCTTTGGGGACTTAGCAATAGGATAGCTATAGCCAATGAAAGAACGCAATATATTTAAGAGCGTTAATGAGCGTGATATTGATCTGTTAGTGCTAGAGGAGCCTAATGTTTCTGACTCATTTGCACTGTGGTTTGTTTGTCGTGTTCGGGAAGAATTGATCCTAGTTAAACCCTCATTGCTTGGCACTCTGTCGTAGACACTAACCTCGCAGAGTCAGATCATAGACTTCTATCTCTAGGGTGGGCTTAAACTCAGTTACTTAGCTCTCGAAACTAGTTAGAATACTAATACCTTATCAATACGGATTCAAAAGTCATGGGAAGCTACGCATACGACTACTTAAATGATTCATTGCTACTTGACAGTACACTCGTTGCTAGACTTTACAGTGGCCTGTCAGATGCAGTACTCGAACAGGAACTTATTAAGTACCGTGAATACTGCTTAAAGGTACTGCCTGAAATACGTGATGTGGTCAAATCGCAGGGCGTAGTTAGTTGCTTAGCAACTGATACCCTGTCTCATACTTCTCATCTAAAACAGGCTGCACTATATCTAGAAGAAGTTGTAGTTGCAGATCCAGTCTTTGAACTAACTGACTTTAGAACCCAAGCTACAGAAGCCCTGACGTCATTTATCGGCATGGCATCAACCCCAAAGGTAGACCGCCAGAAACTAACCAAAGCAGCGGTTCGACTGATTGAATTACGTCCGTTAGTAGCAGGTGGTTACGTTAAGCTGTACCCCGTTACTTTTGAACTTGAAAAGGGTACTGAAGTACCATTACTCTTCTCAGATGTTGGATTTGAAGATTGCTTACCTCCAAACATCTTAGAACAGTACAAAGCTAGTGCTGATGTGCGAAGTGTTCAGAACGATAATGGACGAATGCTCGTAATGCGTGATCTATATCCATGTAGAAACATTAGCATTCATTTCCAAGGCATGGAAAGCGGCTTCGTTATGGGTTATCTATTAACCCCAACAGAATTTGAACCGACTGATAAAGAAAACGTATTCACCTTCATTCAAAAGAAGTCTTCTGTGCCACCCAGTAAAGCTGATTTTGATGCTTGGGTATATCAATCTGTAAATCAAACTGCACGAAATCACTACATTGACCTCAGTAAGCGTATAGCGTTATCAGAATACCTCGACTGCATGTTTGGTACGGAACACCCGTTTGAAAGCAATCTACTTAACATGAATGTCGGTAGTACTGATATTCAAGCCAATACATTAAATTGTGCGCTACAGATGGACGTGCCATTTATGGAACAAGTATCCTCTGCTGATTTGATGTCTATTCGAAACAACGACGGTGAAGCATTCCAGTCGTTCCGTGCTGAATTAGAAAAAGGGCTACGTGAAGCAAGGTATGAAACTGACCCTAGTCGTGTGAAAGCAATTATCGAAGATACTCAGCATGAACTATTCGAAGTACAGATGAGCCAGATAGCCCCACAAGTGAAGCATTTAAAACGAACACATTTTGCTGAAGCTAGTATTGCCGTTGCAGGCTTAGGGCTTAGTATTGTGACTGGCGGGACTAGTTTGCTTGCTACTGGCATTGCGGGGTTGAATGCGCTGAAGTCACACCACGACTACAAATCAAAAGTCACTGCTAATCCAAGTCATTTCTTGTGGAATGTAAAACAGAAAGCAAAGAAGTAGTTCTATTAGTTCGTAATTAAACAGAAAGCCCGCTGTCTGCGGGTTATTTGTTGTGAGATTGTTTTCTGGTACTTGTAGGATCGGCTTCGTTCTCTCTATTGCTATCGAACCTGACAGTGGCTTTTTTCCCTTTTCCATACCTGTTGTAATTCATTATTTACTAATTTAGCAAAGGCGCTGACGCACTTTTGTCCAATAATGAGATTGAAGAATACTCATATCGGGACGATTACTTGTTAGCGTAATAAAAGTGCAATTCTCATCAAAAGATTACAGCCATGCATAAATATTTGCCTAAATCTTCCTAATTTAACAGCATGTTGTAGATGTAAGGCTATCCATCATCATTAAAATTATCGAGAAACTTGATTTTGTAACATATTCAAGGTGGGCTTGATACTGTAACAAAATCAAACTTGGAGTTTACGTGTATGAAGAAAAAGTTGAATACAAGGTAACGCATGGCGGATTTAGAACCGGGGTAGGTAGGAAAACTAAATACGAAACAACTGTCGTGATGAGAGTTCCTAAAAAAATACAACGTCGCAATAAAAATGTTAATTTAGCATTTAGATGATTGCGAAATGATAGATAAAAGCTGCTCCATATATCGTCAATTGTCTGTTAATGATTTTATATTATCAATTATTAGATCCATGACAAAACTGAAAACATACATTCAAAAACCATAAATCAATAACTTACAACATGTTTTCAGTTTTACATGGATCTAATATCGAGTGTTTCTAAAATTCATCAAACTTTGTAGCCATTTAAAGAATAGTATTTACAGGCTCAAGTCTTCAAGTATATCCACCCAATTCAGCAGAATGAATGTACTCGATGAATAGTTTTTGATTACCATTCTCACATATAAACTTTGCTGTTTGACCGCCAAATGCAGGTATCCTTTGATGGTTAAACCAAAACATAGCTTTATCTGCATTTCCCGACCAGCTCAGTAAAAGAGGGATTAGATACATTTGTTCTTCAACCGTAAAAAAATACTTGAGGTCATTTTTTAACTCTTGATAGTCGGTATGAGCTGTATTCATCGATCCACCTTTAAAGGTTATATAGTTTTAAATAAGCTCTATTCTAATTAAAAACACACCTGTATTTGTTACAAATTTAATTGAGTTTCACAGAAGTTTTTTGGCGTAAACAATCATGCTAAGTGCATACTGCAAACGTAACCCATGTTGTGACTGAATCTGTACTGGTTTATTGATGTAGTATGCTCGATGGTTTTTGGTTTTTATTGATCATTTTTTCTTCTATGGTACTCGAAATAGTCATTTTTATACGAATGGCAGCGATATTATTAATCGCTGAAAGGGACACTTTATTGGTACATTTTTAACTGGCGGCGTTGGGGGGTATAACCCTTTTTTGTTTGTTTTAGGGATACTTTGGTTCATATTGCCTTTTGCGATCTTTGGAACAAAAAATAAACTTGAAAAGCTGATCGGACAAACTAGATAAACTAACACTTTACTCACGTCACTCAGTGGCGAGCAATCTCTATTACGGATGATTATGGGGTCTTTAAAGCATCCAAAAACAAATAAATTAGTCATCGAGTATTGGGACTTCGGTCCGATACATAGACTGTTCTGAATATTTTTGATTTTGTAACGATATCAAGTTGATTTTACTGAACTCACCGTAAAAGTAACTTGTTGAGGCTTGCCCTGCAACGACCGTGTAAAGATTGGTTTAGAAACGACAGGAGAGTAATGATGGTCAACTTTTTCGCATTCATCTATGTGCTGGATTAATGCTTTGATCGCATTTTTATATTGTTCAGGTACTCTCATCACTATTGTTTTTTCATATCTAGTCTTACGGCCAGCACCTTTACGTACACCACCATGCGCCCCTTTATGCTCTTCACTTTTATCTGACATACTTAGAACCTCTTGATTGCGTAACAATATCAAGATAGCTTGATTTAGTTACATAATCAAATAAAGCTTTATAAGTTTGTTGCTCCACAAGTCAAACAGCAATGCATTATTCGATTGTAAAAATAGACTTGCACCTTGATGGTTTACTGTTAATATAACTGTAATTATATACAGTGGTTTTATGTTATGCGCGTTATACCTATACCTGCCCATGCGGGCATTACTGGCTTTGAAAGCCCTGCTGCTGAATACTCCCAGTTAGGTATTAGTCTGGATGATTTGTTAGTAGAGCATCCAAGCTCGACATTTATTGGCATTGCTCAGGGGGAGTCGATGCAAGATGTTGGCATCTTTGATAGAGATATGATCATTGTTGATCGTCATGAAACTGCACGAAACGGTGATGTGATCGTAGCGAACTTTAATGGTGAGTTTGTGTGTAAAATCTTGGATGCCAAGCGTCGTATTCTTCTCTCATCCAATCAGCAATATCAGCCAGTCATTATTCATGAATATGATGATTTTAGTATTGAAGGCGTGGTTACTCGCTCTATTCGTTGCCATCGTCAAAGTCCGCTATTGTGTGCAAAGTAAATGTTTGCCCTTGTTGATGCTAATAGCTTCTATTGCAGTGCCGAACAAGTTTTTCGTCCAGATTGGCGCGGTAAGCCAGTTATTGTTCTGAGTAATAATGACGGTTGTATTGTTGCCGCTAATAGGCAAGCTAAAGAAGCCGGTATTCAGAAGTTTTTACCTTATTTTCAAGTCAAAGAGTTATGCACTAGGCGCGGTGTTATTGTTTGTTCTTCTAACTATGAACTCTATGCTGACCTTTCTAGTAAAATGATGAATATCATTGGCCGTTTTGCTCCAGAACAACATATTTATTCTATTGATGAAAGTTTCCTTTCTTTTAAGAACACTTACCCCGCTATTAAGTGTTTACAGACCCAAGGTCAGTTAATCCGTCGTGCAGTATGGAAAGAAGCGAGATTAGCGGTTTGTGTGGGGATAGCAGAAACTCTCACGTTGGCTAAAATTGCTAATCACGCTGCGAAGAAAATTAGGGATTACCAAGGCGTCTGCTTCATGAGTAATGAACAAGAACGTATTTCAATCTTAAAGCAGCTAAGTGCAGGTGATGTTTGGGGAATTGGACGTCGAATAAGTAAAAAACTTGAGTTAATGAATATCCACACAGCTTATCACTTGGCTTGTATGCCACCTATGTTGGCGAGAAAGTTGTTTAGTATTGAAATCGAGCGTACGGTTCGTGAGCTCAACGGACAAGCGTGTAAAGCGTGGGATGAAGCAAGAGCGGATAAAAAACAGATTTTCTCTACCAGGAGCGTTGGAGAGCGTATAACAGACTATGAATCGCTATTGCAGGCATTAAGCAAACATGTCGGCATTGCAGCCGCTAAAGCCCGCAAACAAGGCTCAACCTGTAAAACCATGATGATTTTTGCTAGTAGCTCACCACATGATGAACATCCAGTCAGCTACAAAGCGATAGTCCATTTTCCTTGCTCAACTAATTGTAGTGTAGAGCTAACTCAGGGGATGAGTGGTGCCGCTTCCCAGCTTTTTCGTGAAGGAACACGATATTATAAGATTGGTATCGGGCTCATCGAGCTCGTTAGTGAAACCTATAATCAGCTCGACTTATTTAATCCTCAAAGAGCGAATCCAGCGTTAATGAACACACTTGATAGTATCAACCATCGCTATGGCAGTGATACTGTCTTTTTAGCTGCACAAGGTATAGAACATAAATGGGCTATGCGACGTGACTTACTAACACCTCAATACACCACTAATTGGGCTTGTGTACCTCATATAAAGTGCTGAAAATGATATTTCGGAACACTGAATATAATTATTGATACCAGGCCCACTCAAATGGATAACAACTAAAAGCGTTATATGTAACAGTTTCTCGTGAAGCAAAATTTGATGAGGAAAAAGTGTTTATTGGATGAGCGTATCGGCGTTTTTCAAGACAGTTGTCGCCTAAATTGTTAAGCAGCTTCTTTATGTTGCTCTGGATTTAACGCCACAGCGC
>NZ_JBEOPM010000023.1:0-78234 GCF_040310165.1 Shewanella sp. AC91-MNA-CIBAN-0169 | reverse complement strand
CCACTCTATTCGCTATTACCGCTCTATTCGTCGTTACCGCTCTATTAGCTATTACCGCTATACTCGTCGTTACCGCTCTATTCGTTGTTACCACTCTATTCGCTATTACCACTCTATTCGCTATTACCGCTCTATTCGTCGTTACCGCTCTATTAGCTATTACCGCTATACTCGTCGTTACCGCTATACTCGTCGTTACCGCTCTATTCGCTGTTACTGCTCTATTCGCTATTACCGCTCTATTCGCTGTTACCGCTCTATTCGCTGTTACCGCTCTGTTCGCTATTACCGTTCTATTCGCTATTACCGCTCTACTCGCTGTTATCGCTCTACTCGTCGTTATCGCTCTACTCGTCGTTACCACTCTATTCGCTATTACCGCTCTATTCGCTGTTATCCCTTTATTATTTTTAAAAGCCACACAAACAAAAACCCGCCTTTCGGCGGGTTGTTGTGCGAACACTGCATCTTTATTCTGTATTGGTAACTATTACTTAGTTGCCAATTTTTCACGGATACGTGCAGACTTACCTGAACGCTCACGTAAATAGTACAGTTTAGCACGACGTACACGACCGCGACGCTTAACTTCGATGCTAGCAATTAGCGGGCTATGCGTCTGGAAAGCACGCTCAACACCTTCGCCATTAGAGATTTTACGTACTGTGAATGCAGAATGCAGACCACGGTTACGCTTAGCAATTACCAAACCTTCAAAAGCTTGAAGACGCTCTTTTTCGCCTTCCTTAACACGTACTTGAACTACTACTGTATCACCAGCACCAAAATCAGGCACATCTGTTTTCATTTGCTCATCGTTGAGCATTTTAATGATGTTGTTCATAATTACTCCATCCTAGTAATAACTGAGCGTTGACTATGCGGACTTGTCCGTTTCATTCACGAACTGCGCTAATAAAGTCGTTTGTTCGTCAGTCAGAGCTAGATTTTCAAATAATTCTGGTCGTCTCAAAAAAGTTCTTCCGATACTTTGTTGTAAACGCCAGAGTCTAATTTTTTCGTGGTCACCGCTTAGCAGCACTGCGGGTACGTCAAGACCATCCAATTGTTCAGGGCGCGTATAATGAGGACAATCCAGTAAACCATCAGAGAAAGAATCTTGCTCTGCTGACGCTTGCTTGCCCAGTACACCAGGTACTAAACGAGCCACTGAATCGATTAACGTCATTGCCGGTAACTCACCACCCGAAAGTACGTAATCACCGATAGACCATTCTTCATCAACTTCTGTTTGAATAATGCGTTCATCAACACCTTCGTATCGACCACACACTAAAATCAAACACTCTGATTTAGCTAACTCAGTAACGCCATGCTGATCCAGCTTGCGTCCCTGAGGAGATAGATAAATCACTTTTGCCCTATCACCTGCAGCTGCTTTAGCTGCATGGATAGCATCACGCAGAGGTTGCACCATCATTAACATACCGGGCCCACCACCATAAGGTCGGTCGTCCACAGTATTATGTCTATCATGGGTGAAATCTCGAGGATTCCACGTTTGCAACTCTAGCAGGCCGTTTTTCACGGCTCGACCCGTAACCCCAAAGTCTGTAACAGCACGAAACATCTCTGGAAACAGGGTGATTACCCCTAACCACATATGTTGTACCTCGACTTAGAAGTCAGGATCCCAATCCACTAAAATCTGTTTCCCTTGCAAGTCCACCTGTTTGATGAACTGCTCAGGGACAAAGGGGATCATACGTTCCGCTTTGCCGAAGGCATCTTTGGCATTAGCTTTAATCAGTAGTACGTCGTTTGATCCTGTTTCCACGATCTGGTCAACAATACCCATGTTATAGCCGTTTATATTGGTCACTTCGCAGCCGATAAGATCACGATGATAGAATTCACTATCATCCAAATCTTTCATTTGCTCAGGCATGATCGCAATTTCACAATTTGTGAGCATTTGCGCATGTTCTCTGGTAGCGACACCTTCTAGTTCAGCCACGACAGCTTTACCTTGAAAACGCCACTGAGCGACCTTAACTTCACGCCAAACGCCTTGTTCTTTTATAAGCCAAGGCGAATAATCGAAAATACCTTCAACAGAATCGGTATAGGAAGTGATTTTTAGCCAACCTTTAATACCATGACTGGAACCTAACTTACCCAGTACAACTAGCTCTTGGTTACTACTCATCTATCTATACCTTATACGCAATTAAGCAACAGCTTTACGCGCGTCTTTAATCAGTTTTGCAACACGCTCAGATGTTGCAGCGCCAGTAGCAACCCAGTGCTCAACACGATCAAGATCTAAACGTAAAGTTTCTTCTTGGCCACGGGCCAATGGATTGAAGAAACCTACACGTTCGATGAAACGACCGTCACGAGCATTGCGGCTATCAGCAACAACGATATTGTAAAATGGACGCTTTTTTGCGCCGCCACGAGCTAAACGAATGGTAACCATGCGTTTTATTCCTCTAATGATTTGCTAGAAGCAAAAATAAAAACTGGAACTCCGTGTTCGCGAAGAGTCCCAGAAAGAAAGCCGGAAGATTTTACCTGACTTTTGAACTATTGCAACCAAATCTGATGATTTTTAGCTCACCCATTTTGTTGCAATAAAGTCAAAAATATAACCTAACCAACTGATTGAATTTAAAAATTACTAGTTTTGCTCTTGAAAGATGCTGTTATTATCGACCAGGAAACTTCATTCCTGGTGGTAACATTCCGCCCATTCCGCGCATCATCTTCTTCATTCCACCCTTGCCAGACATCTTTTTCATCATTTTCTGCATTTGGGTAAATTGCTTCAATAAGCGGTTTACATCTTGAATTTGGGTACCTGAACCGCCAGCGATTCTACGTTTACGAGATCCTTTAATCAAATCTGGATTCTTACGTTCTTTAGAGGTCATTGAATTAATAATGGCTTCCATTTGTCCGGTCATTTTACCGTCTTGAACCTGGGCCAATGCTTCTGGTGGTAATTGTCCTACACCTGGAAGCTTCTCAAGCATGTTCATCATTCCGCCCATGTTTTTCATTTGCTGCAATTGCTCACGAAAATCTTCTAGGTCGAAACTGCCGCCGGATTTAACTTTTGAAGCCAGCTTCATCGCTTTGTCTTTATCGACGCCACGTTCAACTTCTTCAATTAATGACAACACATCACCCATACCGAGGATACGCGAAGCAATACGGTCTGGATGGAAAGGCTCTAACGCATCGGTTTTCTCACCAACACCTAGAAATTTAATTGGCTTACCTGTGATACTGCGAATAGATAACGCAGCACCACCGCGAGCATCACCATCAACTTTGGTTAAAATAACACCCGTCAAAGGTAACGCTTCATTGAATGCTTTAGCTGTGTTGGCCGCATCTTGCCCCGTCATCGCGTCAACAACGAATAAGGTCTCAATCGGATTTACAGTAGCATGCAGCTGCTTGATTTCATCCATCATAGCTTCATCAACGTGCAGGCGACCTGCTGTATCGACAATCACCACATCAATGAATTTTAATTTTGCATAGCTTATTGCGGCTTTAGCAATATCAACTGGCTTTTGGCTCACGTCAGACGGAAAGAATTCAACCTCAACTTCTGCAGCCAATGTTTCAAGTTGTTTAATTGCCGCAGGACGGTATACATCCGCACTGACGACAAGGACTGATTTTTTATGACGTGTGCGTAAAAATTTACCTAATTTGGCTACCGAGGTTGTTTTACCCGCGCCTTGAAGACCCGCCATCATGATCACAGCCGGAGGTATTGCCGCTAAGTCGAGGGCTTCATTCGCCTCACCCATGGCTTTTTCAAGTTCGTTTTGGACAATTTTGATAAAGGCTTGCCCTGGGCTTAAGCTTTTTGACACCTCTTGACCCACAGCGCGTTCTTTTACGCTGTTAACGAAGTCTCTAACAACAGGTAAAGCTACATCCGCCTCAAGCAGCGCCATACGCACTTCACGCAGGGTTTCTTTAATGTTGTCTTCTGTTAAGCGACCACGGCCACTAATGTTTTTTAGTGTGCGTGAAAGTCTGTCAGATAAATTTTCAAACATTGAGCGGCTCTTTTAAGCATATCGATAATTGAGCCCATTATACCCAAGCCACTCTAAATTACGATACTTGCAACGCGAAGAACGTAAACACTGACTCATTTTGAGTAAATTATTGTAGCTAAAGGTAGGAAACTGTTAAATTTTGGGTCTTAGGTCACTGCCATATTAGGCCCTGATCATGTTAATCTAATAAAATAATGAAAATGTGATGCTTTGATAGTATTGTTCAACACTCACAGCGCAGTTTTTCAGCATTAATTACTATGATAGGTTGAGTCTCAATGGTTATTTTTTCAGCGGCAGCCATGCTGTTTTATTGTTTAGCTTTGGTTTTAGTAACAAGCAGACTTTTTCATGTTGAAGGGCCTAATCGTAAGGCCGTTATGCTGGCTTCTGGTATTGCCGTCATCATGCACGGGTTTGCACTTTCGAATGCGGTTTTTACTGTCGATGGACAAAACTTTAGTTTAACCAACGTAATTTCATTGGTTAACTGGATTATTGCATTAACGTTCACGATTACAATGCCTCGACTTAAAGTCATCATTGTAGTGCCCGTTGTGTATGCCTGCTCAATATTGTCAGTAGCACTTCTATGGTTAGTGCCGCCGCAGTTTATTACTCATTTTGAAATACACCCTGAACTTCTGGCACATGTAGTGTTATCACTCATGGCCTATAGTGCATTGATGATAGCGGCTATGTACGCCATTCAATTATGGTTTATCCAGAATAAACTGAAGAAAAAGCAAATGATGATGAGCCCAGCAATGCCGCCATTAATGACGGTTGAAAAGCAACTTTATCACCTCATCATTATTGGATTTATTTTACTGAGTTTATCGCTCGTAACTGGATTTGTATTTTTAGAAGATATGTTTGGCGACGGTAAAGGCCATAAGGCAATATTATCAATAATAGCTTGGGTGGTTTACGCTGCGATGTTGTGGCAACAATATACTGTTGGCTGTAGAATCCGTACCGCAGTGATTTATAGCTTATCGGGTGCAGGCTTACTATCTCTCGCATATTTTGGTGCTAGAGTTGTTAAGGAATTGATATTAAACTAATTTTAATATCTTTACGCTGAATATGCTTTTCTATTCTGTTGAAAAATAACCAAGATTACTTGACACTAACGGCCAATAATAAATAATGGCCGTTAAATTTATGACAATTTGGCCAATAGGTCAATTTCACACCACTTTATGGGGCCCCTTTTTTGGACGCTATATCTACCAGCGCACTCCTTATTTTCCTTTTGGTTTTAATCGTGATTTCTGCTTATTTTTCTGGTTCAGAAACCGCAATGATGAGCCTCAATCGATACCGCTTACGACATCTTGCATCCAATGACCACAAAGGTGCACAGCGCGCCTTAAAGTTACTCGACCGCCCAGATCGACTCATTGGCTTGATTCTCATCGGTAATAATCTGGTTAACATTCTTGCATCTGCAATTGCGACTATTATCGGTATGCGCTTGTTTGGTGATATGGGTGTTGCTATTGCAACCGGTGTTCTGACTATAGTGGTGTTAGTGTTTGCTGAGGTCACACCAAAAACGTTTGCGGCTTTGCACCCTGAACGTATTGCATTTCCATCGAGTATTTTATTAGGTTGGTTATTAATATTGCTGTCGCCATTAGTGAAAGCAATCAACTTAATTACCTCAATGTTTTTACGTTTAATGGGCATTAAAACGGTCAAAACAAGTGACGCGTTAAGCCAAGAAGAACTGCGCACAGTTGTTCATGAAGCTGGAGCACTAATCCCACAGCGTCACCAAGAAATGTTATTGTCGATTTTAGATTTAGAAAAAGTCACAGTCGAAGACATTATGATTTCGCGCTCAGATATTTATGCTATTAACGTCAATGACGATTTTAAATTGATAAATAAGCAAGTGGTTCAAAGTCCTCATACTCGAGTGTTAGTCTATCGCGACAACATCGATGATGCTGTCGGGTTTATTCACTTACGTGATGCTTTGCGCTTACAATCCAAAGAGCAATTCAGTAAGTCATCATTATTAAGGGCTGTTAAGGAGTTATACTTTATTCCTGAAGGCACACCACTAAACGTTCAATTGACTAATTTCCAGCAAAATAAAGAACGCATAGGGTTAGTTGTTGATGAGTACGGTGATATTCAGGGCTTAGTCACACTTGAAGATATTTTAGAAGAGATTGTCGGTGACTTCACAACCTCAATGCTGACCACGGCAAGTGAAGACATTAATATCCAACAAGATGGTAGTTTCTTAATTGATGCCACGATTAACATTCGTGACCTTAATAAAGAAATGAAATGGAATCTTCCGATTGATGGCCCTAAAACCTTAAATGGCCTGATCATTGAATTTCTGGAAGATATTCCTGCAGCAAACACCAGCTTACGCATCGTTGATTATCAAATAGAAGTCATCGATGTTGCAGATAATATGATTAAAACAGTCAGAGTTTTACCCAGCAATTTAACGTTAATTGATGATAACGAGTAGATTTTTACACATAAAAAAGGCGCTGCAAGCGCCTTTTTTATTGCCATGAAATGGTCATTCATTACGATGCACGACGCTTAGCCTCTAAAGCACGGCGTTTATCACGTGCTATTGGGGTAATTTCTGCGGCTAAGTCTTTTTCCAAGCCTAATATGAAATACAACTCTGCCATCAAAAAGAATGGCCCAATCAGAAGCTGATTGAGATCATCCATAAAAGCAGGTTTAGCCTTTTCATATTTATGGCCAATAAACTGAATAACCCAGCCAATAATAAAAATACTAATGGCAATGATAAAAGGATGTGAGGTATGAACAACCAGCTCTGTGGTGTATAACACCGGCACAATGAACAATACTAATCCAAACGCCAGGCGCATATGAAGTGCCATATAGTAACCCAATACCACCACAGCTAATATCATCGCAACACTCACTTGATAATCTTGCCATGCAAAGCGAAGAGTCCCCAGCATCAAAAATGCCGACCAAATAATCATAGGAACGCCGACAAAATGCGTCTTTATATTTTGTGGATTTAAGTGCACGCTTTTATAAGTTGAAAGTTGTTCTACTGCCGATTTCATTTTTGATTCTCTCTAGTTAACCTCAGCTCAAAAGAAGGAATGAGGTAGGTAAACTGGCATCATGATATTCGATCTAATTCATATCTAGTGGATCATTTTTGCTAACAATCCGTATTGATTTACCAATATTAATCTAGTGTGATGTCGTCGTATTAGTATAGAAAAAGACTGTTTGATGTCAGTTATCATCTCGTTCTGAGATGAGTTGTTTATATCTTGTTAATCTACCCCACTTACGGCCATTTTAAAAGCTCACAAAAAAGGCGCTAATGCGCCTTTAATAAATAGCCTAATATGGTTCTCATCAACTTTCTAACACCACAGTGGCTACAGCATAATGTTTTTCATCTGCAATACTGATAAAACCATGCTTGCCCGCTAATTGTTCAAGCCGTGCTAGCGCGCCATCGGTAAAACGTACCTGGGGCGCGCCATTATCATCATTGTCGATATGGATATGTTGAAACGACACACCTCTGCCAATTCCTGTGCCTAAGGCTTTTGCTGCAGCTTCTTTGGCGGCAAAACGCTTAGCTAAAAATCGCTCAGGCTGTTTTGATTGCAAGTAAGTAGTAAACTCAGACTCTGTCAGCACTCTTCTGGCTAACTTGTCACCTAGGCGCTCTTGCTGCTCACTGATGCGGGCAATCTCAACAATGTCTGTTCCTATCCCTACAATCGCCATTATTCGCCTCTGCGGCCTTCAAGCATCAACTTCTTCATATCCCGTACTGCAGTGTCCAAACCATCAATAGCGGCTCGAGCAATCACAGCATGACCAATATTAAGCTCATAAAGCTCAGGAATAGCCGCGATAGCCTTAACATTGTGATAATGCAATCCATGCCCAGCATTAACCACTAAACCTTTACTGTGAGCATATTGTGCCATTTCAGTAATACGAGCTAATTCATTTGCCTGCTCAGCATCGGTGATGGCATCAGCATAACAACCAGTATGGATCTCAATATAAGGTGCGCCAGATAACACTGCTGCATCAATTTGAGTTTTATCAGCATCAATAAACAATGACACTTTAATACCTTCTGCAGCCAAACGTGTTACGGCTGAGCGGATTTTTTCTAACTGACCAGCAACATCAAGACCGCCTTCAGTTGTTAGCTCTTCACGCTTCTCTGGGACTAAACATGCATACGCTGGTTTGATATCACAGGCGATAGCGATCATTTCTTCAGTGACAGCAAACTCGAAGTTCATTCTGGTCTTCAATGTCTTTGCCAATAAATACACATCACGATCTTGAATGTGGCGACGATCTTCACGTAAATGTATGGTGATACCATCGGCGCCGGCATGCTCTGCTACTGCAGCTGCGTGTACGGGATCAGGATAATGAGTACCGCGGGCCTGACGCAATGTCGCGATATGATCGATGTTAATGCCTAATAGTATTCCGCTCACATCGAGCTCCTTAAGATAATAAATAACACAATGAGGCACACGATAACCAAAGTTATGCACTAATTTACAAGTGTTTGGTCCATGTGTTGGGTTTAAAATAGATTATATGCTAATCCGATTTGTTACTGAATAACTGCCTACTTAATAACGGCTTATTACCCAACAATGGTGTGAGTAAATAACGCATTAATCCTTTAGCTTGATTAAACTGTTCAGGTTGCAGGTTTTGTGATGCCAATGCTAGCAACATTGCCCCAGATAAACAGCCTTTACCATGAGAAAAAGAGCTTTCTTGAGTGGTTACTACAGGGATAAAACCACTCTCTGCAATAAACCGATAGTGGCAACTGTCATCTAACGAGTCACCTTGGGTGTCATAAGCAAGAGACGGCAACGCACCTAACTCGAGTAATAATGCTATTTCAAAATAACGTAGGTGGCTTGAACAAAACTGTTTCGCTAACGCCAGTAGTGCACGATGATAATCGAGAAAGAGACCTTCAGCTTGGTGATCGACTGACAATAGGCGAACTAATATTTCGTTTAGGTAAAAACCAGAATAAAGACTATTACCGCTCAGCGGCATAGCAGGTGCAGCGGCTTCAATTTGGGTAATATTTTTCAATCCTAAATTTCTGGCTTCGGATTGGGCACTAAATTGGATAATCAGCGGCTGAAAAGGTTGTAAGATACTTTTAATCGACCGTTTACCAGAACCGACTCGAGTAATGGCATCAACACGCCCAACACCTTCTATCAGCAAATTAACGATCACGCTCGATTCACGAAATTGTCGATGATGAAGCACATAGCCACGTTTCATAGTGGCCATGCCTATAAATACTTAATCAATAACGCTAAAGCCAATTTAGCTTTCGCCATAGCCTAAACTTCTCAATGCACGTTCATCATCAGCCCAACCTGATTTCACTTTCACCCACACTTCAAGAAATACTTTATTGTCAAATAAGGTTTCCATATCCAGACGGGATTGCGTTGCAATCGTTCTAATTCGCTCACCCTTATTGCCAATCACCATCCGTTTTTGGCCTTCACGCTCAACCAGAATTAACGCATTAATTTGATAGACGCCATTTTCCATCATTTTAAACTGTTCAATCTCTACCGTTGCGTCGTAAGGAAGTTCATCCCCAAGGAAGCGCATTAGCTTTTCACGGACAATTTCAGATGCCATAAAGCGTTGTGAGCGATCGGTAACATAATCTTCTGGGAAATAAAATGGTGCTTCTGGCAATGATTCACGTGCCATATCCAAAATGCGTTGCACATTGGTGCCTTTACTGGCTGATATTGGCAAAATTTCATCAAAATCAAACTTTTTAGCCAATTCCGTTAAATAAGGGAACAATGATTCCTTATCTTTAATGTTATCAACTTTGTTGATGGCTAAAATGATTTTTCGATCATCATTACGATGTTGAATTTTTTGGAGCACCATCTCATCATCGGCAGTCCACGTCATACCATCAACAACAAAAATAACCATAGCAACATCAGCTAATGAACTGGCAGCTGCACGGTTCATCAAGCGGTTTATCGCACGCTTTTCTTCGATGTGTAGACCAGGTGTATCAATAAATATAATCTGGCTTGGGCCATCGGTATGAATACCCATGATACGGTGACGAGTTGTTTGTGGTTTTTTTGAGGTAATACTCACCTTTTGACCAAGTAACTTGTTCAAAAGCGTTGATTTACCCACATTGGGACGACCGACAATAGCCACCATGCCACAATAAGTTACATCGTATTTGGCTGTGGCCGTTGGTGCTGCTTGGTTCATCCTTGCCAGCAGTTCATCTAAGCTAGGCTCTTGGTTATCACCTGCTGGCAAGTCTGTTTTTTTGGTCATTTATTCAGTAGCTCCAATACCTGAGCAGCGGCAAGCTGTTCAGCTTTTCTTCTTGAACTTGCCACACCGGTGACAACTTTATCTAATTCACTAATTTTACATTCTACGGTGAATGTTTGATCATGCGCTTCACCTTCTACCGCAACAACTTGGTAATCTGGCAATGGCTTTTTAAAACCTTGCAGGTATTCTTGCAAAATTGTCTTCGGATCTTTTTGATTAATACCCGGTTTTATCTCAGCTAAACGCTCTTGATACCATGATAATAATAGCTTACGGCACACTTCGATATCGGCATCAAGGTAAACTGCACCAATAATAGCCTCTACGGCATCCGCTAAAATAGATTCGCGTCTAAAGCCACCGCTTTTGAGTTCACCAGGGCCTAAATACAAATAATCACCTAGCTTGAATTCTTGAGCGATGATTGTCAGTGTGTCACCTTTGACTAAAGTAGCGCGCATACGGCTTAAATCACCTTCAGTCGCCTTTGGAAACTGATGATATAAGGCATCTGAAATAGCTATCGATAAAATCGAATCGCCTAAAAACTCTAAACGCTCATTATGTTTATTTGCTGCGCTGCGATGTGTTAAGGCCTGAATGAGTAATTCAATATTATTAAACTCATACCCTAAAGTACGGCACAAACGCGGCAAATTTTTAATGGGTTCCATCAATGTATTCCACCTACTCTATCAAAACGTACTCCGGTCGGTACCCACGTTGGTAACACATCACTCGGTTTACGATCAAATTCAAAACTAATCCAAATTGCAACGGCTTTACCGACAAGATTCTCTTCCGGGACAAAGCCCCAGAATCGACTATCGGTACTATTATCACGGTTATCACCCATGGCAAAATACATTCCTTGAGGGATAACGAACTCACCAGCAGGAAGACCCGCTTGAGGATAAAAGTGCTGTCTGAAATCAGGGCGCGATGGATTAAGCAAAATATCGTGTTCTACATCGCCTAATTGCTCACTCAAACGAATTAATGGCACGTCATTTTGGCTAAACTCACCACGATTAATTTCTACATGCTCAATCGTATGAGCAGCTGGGCAGTCAGATTTATTGACACACGCTTCTTGGATCATCAGTTGTTTATTACGATAAAATATCTTGTCACCTGGTAAACCAACCACACGCTTTATATAGTCAATTTTTGGGTTTTCAGGGTATTTAAATACAAATACGTCTCCGCGCTCAGGTTCACCGGTTTCAACTAGTTTGCTGCGCCATACAGGATCGCGTAACCCGTAACTAAACTTTTCAACCAGAATGAAATCACCCACTAAGAGTGTCGGCATCATCGAACCAGATGGAATTTGAAATGGCTCATAGATAAAAGATCGTAAAATCATCACAAAGGCGATAACCGGAAAAATCGAATGTGCAGTTTCAACTAACACGGGCTCACGAATGATTTTATCTATCGCATCTGCACTTAACTGAGTTGAGTTAGCTTGTGCTGCTAATAAGCTTTCACGGCGTTTAGGCGCAAAAAATACCACATCAATTAACCAAATAAGTCCACTGACTAAGGTTACGAGTACTAAAATGAGCGAAAAATAGGCTGCCATTACTGATTTATCTCCTGCTAGGTGTGTTGGATCCATATGGCTTGAGCAAAGGCTCAGAATAACTCAATCCAGTATGGTGATTAACGAATAAACATTCACCCAGTTGAGTGTTACAAAATATATAGTAAAAATAACGATAACGCCGCAATACGCGGCGTTTAGTGTCGGTTAATCTTTCAAGGTTGTTTTGGCAGCGAATTGTTGGTCATTTATACAAGGCAGAGGCTTTGTAGTGTAGTTATTCTACATAAAAAGCCGATAACGCAGTAAAAATGGCCAACAAACGCTGCTCGAAGGGTTCGGCTAAAAACGTTTTACTCTTTATTGAGTGATTCTTTGTGAATCAAGTGGTGCTTAGATTACTAGGCAGCAATCCACTCGCCTCGATTAAAACGTTTTTATCTCGAACAAAATTTAACCAGCAAAGATCAACAGGCACTAGCAAACTAAAACAATTAATTATAATTAATCGTTAAGTTTCAATACCGCTAAGAATGCCTCTTGTGGCACTTCAACGTTACCGACTTGCTTCATGCGTTTTTTACCTTCTTTCTGCTTGTTAAGTAGTTTCTTCTTACGTGAAACGTCACCACCATAACACTTAGCGGTTACATCTTTACGTAATGCTTTAATACTTGAACGAGCAATAATCTGACTACCAACAGCAGCCTGAATAGCAATATCAAACATTTGGCGAGGGATCAGTTCTTTCATCTTTTCAACCAATGCCAAACCACGATGACGAATATTACTGCGATGAATAATCATCGCTAATGCATCAACTCTGTCGCCATTGATTAAAATGTCCAGTCGCACCATATCTGCAGGATCAAAACGAATAAAGTTATACTCTAATGACGCATAACCACGACTCGTTGACTTAAGACGGTCAAAGAAATCCATGACCACTTCAGCCATCGGCAAATGATAAGTCACGGCCACTTGATTACCGTGATAAACCATATTGGTTTGCGAACCGCGCTTTTCAATACACAAGGTAATCACGTTACCTAAGTATTCTTTTGGCACTAATATATTGGCTTCAACAATCGGTTCACGAATTTCTTCGATATTATTCAGCGCAGGTAGGCCTGAAGGATTATCGACATAAATCGTTTCACCATTGTTCATGATAACTTCGTACACCACTGTGGGTGCCGTCGTGATCAAATCTAGATTATATTCGCGCTCTAAACGCTCCTGGACAATCTCCATGTGCAGAAGGCCGAGAAAACCTATACGGAAACCAAAACCTAACGCTGATGAAGTTTCAGGTTCAAAAAACAGTGATGCATCATTCAAACTTAATTTATTTAACGCATCACGGAAGCTTTCATATTCATCGGTAGAAATTGGGAATACACCGGCATAAACCTGAGGCTTAACACGTTTAAAGCCTGGAAGAGGTTTGTCCGCGCCATTTTTTGCATGGGTCAAGGTATCACCTACTGGCGCACCGTGAATTTCTTTAATACCAGAAATCACATAACCCACTTCACCTGCACGAAGCTCTGTTTTGTCTTTTTCTTTTGGGGTAAAAATGCCTACGCGATCGGCGTTATAGTTTTGTCCAGTGGACATCACTTTAAATTTTTCACCTTTCTTAAGTATGCCATTCTTAATACGTACTAAAGAAACAACACCAAGGTATGCATCAAACCATGAGTCAATAATCAACGCTTGTAAAGGCGCAGACTCATCGCCCACTGGCGGAGGAATTTTTGCGATAATTTCCTCTAGTACTAAATCAACGCCAACACCTGTCTTTGCTGAACAACGCACAGCATCCATGGCATCAATGCCAACGATATCTTCAATCTCTGCTGCTACACGGTCTGGTTCAGCCTGAGGTAAGTCAATTTTATTTAATACAGGAACTACATCTAAATTCATTTCTAGTGCGGTATAGCAGTTTGCTAATGTCTGAGCTTCTACGCCTTGACCAGCATCAACTACTAATAGTGCACCTTCACATGCAGCCAAAGAACGTGATACTTCATAAGAGAAGTCAACGTGGCCTGGTGTATCAATGAAGTTGAGTAGATAAGTGTTACCATCTTTTGCATGGTAATCTAAGGTGACACTTTGGGCTTTGATCGTAATGCCACGCTCACGTTCTAGATCCATTGAATCTAAAACCTGTGCAGCCATTTCACGGTCAGTTAAGCCGCCACATACCTGAATCAGGCGATCGGATAAAGTTGATTTACCATGGTCGATATGGGCAATAATCGAGAAGTTTCTAATGTGTTTCATTATGCTGCAATGACTACTACTAAAATGATGAAAATTAAGGTGGCAAATTGTACCTGATTGGGGGGGTAATACCAATCAGATTAAACAATAGTATCCATTTTGGGGCGATTATTAACCATTACAGGAGGTTTTCGAGGCTCTGTACACACATTTTCAGGTTAAAAGAGATGGTTAAACATGTTACACGGCATCATAGGTCATCAGCATAAATGTGGAAAATATTCACTAACCTGAATTCGGGATAAGAGATGAGAATATGATTATAAAGATCATAAACTTAGAAGTTAACCATTATCAAAATTGTCATTTTTTACTAACAAGGCCAATTGACGCGCGTATATCTGGCCTATTGCAAGTTCATTCAACGCAGTTAGTAAAACAAAGGGCGAGCAGTTTGTTATCCCGAGATCAGGCTAACTAATGACTGGCACTGATAATGCCCACTTCTTGGCCTAAATAGGTAATGATAACGGGTGTGGCGTGAGCCTCTAGTTCAGTGGCGAAGTGCTTACCAATAAACCAGGCAACCAATGCGCCTAATGCACCAAAAGCCATAGCAAAACCATTGGTACTCAATCCTATTCCAGCAGCCAGCATATGCCCTATCATTGCCGATAAAAACAACCCAATTAACGGCAATAAATACACCAATGCAGCCGCTTTAATGATGACGCTTTCAGGTAAACCTATTTTAAGCAAATCACCGCTATGGCAAGGTCTTTCACTCGGTAATGAAAAACGTTGTGTATGAACCGAAAAAGCTTTAGCGATCGTCGATGTGCCACAATTTTCACTGCTGGCACAATGGTTACATGCACTTTTTAATTCAACCTCAACAGTTACCCAGCCTTGTTGATAATCAACCACGCGGGCAATTTCTTCCATCATAGTGGATGTGGATGACTCGGACATGTGGCTATTCATTTAATCAGCTCAAACCATAAATAAGGATTCAATTTTAGCACAATGCCGCTCATTGGCTAAGCAAGTTTACCGCTAAGCTATATCATTTCTAATTTGCCACTAGAAACACGAAAGCCGTGACACAAAATATTGTTGTCACGGCTTGCTTGTTAACGAGCATTGTTTATTTTAATACTAAACTATTGGCTATCCTGTCTAACGTTTCAGAAGGAACCTTACCGATAGCTACAACCTCAAGCGTACCCACTTTAACAACTACCATAGATAAACCATTACGAATAAGCAGTTCATTGGGCATCGGATTTTCTCCCGCTCGCGCGACATAAACAGAAATATTGGCTAATCCATCCGTTAACGCCACATATTCAACTGGCTCGTGAATACCTATCAAGCGATGATGATCGCGAACAACCACATCAAATCCTTCTGGTAACCAAGTAAATTGCCAGTTTTTACCATCCGTGCGTTCCGCTTGGTTCATCACTGCTGGCCACTCTTGCTTTGCGGCTTCAATTAAAATGTTCGCAGGTTCGGTTAATTCAATCAGCTCAATGACCATGGTTTGTTCAAGTAATTGTTTTTCTTTATTGAGGGAGTCAA
The DNA here is from genome assembly GCF_040310165.1 of Shewanella sp. AC91-MNA-CIBAN-0169. NCBI lineage: Bacteria > Pseudomonadati > Pseudomonadota > Gammaproteobacteria > Alteromonadales > Shewanellaceae > Shewanella > Shewanella sp. AC91-MNA-CIBAN-0169. Next base: position 62,433 of record NZ_JBEOPM010000023.1, on the reverse strand, counting down.
AACGTAATGGCAAATAAGTGTCCATATCAATCCACACTTGAGCATCATAACGATTGTCATCATTGGCGAGTAAACGGATCATTTGCCCAGGGCGTCCAGCAATACGTCCGCGGCCACCTTTTACAAACTGATAGCCTTTTTCAAGCTGGCTTAAATCTCCCGCTAAAGCTGCTGGCCAAATTCCCTGAATACGAGGCGCTACCACACTGTAAGCCGGTTGGTCATGTTCTATAAACGTAACCGTATTACCCACTCGCACTGCATTTTTCGGCGGACCATTAAGGTATTCAAGTAAAGCGACTTCTTTATTATCGACAATGCCATGAATGTAAACAAGCGGACGGATATGGTCGGCTTGTAGCTGAATAATAGAGGTTTTGTATTGTTTATCGTGCATTGCTTGGCTCATATTCTTAAGCCAAGCTTTAGCAGATAGATCTTCTTCAGCGTGTGTTGGAAAGGTTAACACTAACAGTGCTAGCAGGATAAGGCGCAAGCTAACTCCTAACATGGTAAGACAAGGTTCTGCCGGCGGATTATGGATTTACCGCGGCATCTTGCACGCTATTATCATCAACAGCAACACCTGGATTCAAGCGTTGTTGTAACATGTGATCTTGGATATAAGCATTAATACGGCGACGCTGTTCTATAACTTGCTCATTAGAATAGCTTTGTTGATTTTGTACCGCACCAGTCTGATAGCTTACCGGTGACACACTCCCCACTAAAGGACGAGTCATTAATACCGGTAACGGTGACTCTGCATCACTGGTTTGGTTATAATTTTGCACCCCAACAATGGCCACCATAGCAACTGTTGCTGCAATAGCATATTGGCCAAACTGTTTGAAAAATGGCACCACGTTTGAACCCACTGCAACTTGCTGTGGAGTGCTAATTGGCTCGACTAATTCACTTTGCTTGGCTTGAGGCATAATAATTGTCGGTTCAAGCTCAATTGCTGCAGTGATGCTAGCAAAAAGGTCTAAGTCAATGGCTGTCGGCAACTCGCCGCGCATTGCATCGCCTATCATGTGATAGCGTTGCCATTCATCATGTGAATCAACGTCGGCAGAAAGCTGCGCCAATGTTTTATCATCGGCTTCACCATCAACTGCTGCAGATACCCACTCTTGACTTGATTTAAGCATTATTCACCTATCTAAGGTTAAGGCTGTTACTTTTCCAGCAAAGGCTGGAGCTGTTTGTCGATTGCTTCTCGAGCACGAAAGATACGCGATCTTACCGTGCCAACAGGGCAATCCATTATATTAGCAATATCTTCATAACTCATTCCTTCTAGCTCTCTGAGCGATATTGCCATTTTTAACTCTTCAGGCAGAGTGTCGAGCGTATCAAAGATCACTTTACTCATTTGATCTTTCATTAATAATCGCTCTGGTGATGCAAACTCTTTTAACGCATCACTGCCTTCATAATATTCTGCATCTTCTATATCAACATCGTTTGCAGGTGCTCTGCGCCCTTGCGATGTAAGATGGTTTTTTGCGGTGTTTACCGCAATACGATACAACCAAGTATAAAATGCACTTTCACCACGAAAATTTGCTAACGCTCTATACGCTTTAATAAAGGCTTCTTGTGTCACATCCGCTACATCCGCTTGATTGCGTACATATCTGGAAATCAAACTCATCACTTTATTTTGATACTTCAGCACTAACAGGTTAAATGCATTTTTATCGCCTTGCTGTACTCGCTCAACTAATTGTTGATCACTATATTGTCCACTCATCCGAGCCGACTACTCCTAAATCTGTAATACTGATTTCTCAGTCGCTCGAATCCTGTTCATATAAGTAGACCTACTGATATGAAGAAAGTTCGATATTGAATTAAAAAAAATTAATTTATTTTACATATAAACAAAATATCTAAGCAAAATCACAATAAAATACGCTGTAAAAGTACCCTGTCGTAGTAATTTGATTTACTATGATCAAACCACATAGCCACACCATGATACCTGATGAAACAAGCAGTTGAACACCAATCTGACATTTTGGTCATCGGCAGCGGTGCTGCAGGACTAACTTTAGCACTACATCTTGCTGAAAAATCAAAAGTAATTCTTCTTTCTAAAGGCCCATTATCAGAAGGGTCAACATTATACGCTCAAGGTGGAATCGCCTCTGTTTTCGATGAAGGCGACACAATTGAGTCCCACGTCAACGATACCTTAATCGCTGGCGCCGGATTATGCGATAAATCAGTTGTGACCTACACCGCAGAAAATGCCAAAAGTGCAATGCAATGGTTAATTAATTGTGGCGTGGCATTTGATAAAGAAGAAACCTTAGCTGGAGTCGATAATAGTACAGCCCCCTACCACCTAACCCGTGAAGGAGGGCATAGCCATCGTCGTATTCTGCATTCTGCCGATGCTACCGGTAAAGCGGTACAAACTACATTACAAGAACGTGCAATCGCTCACCCAAACATACAAGTGCTTGAACGTTACAATGCGATTGATTTAATCACCACGCGTAAATTGCATCGACCGGGTAACCGTGTGCTTGGTGCTTATGTGTGGAATCGCGATGAGGAACATGTAGAAACCGTCAGAGCCAAATTTGTTGCGTTAGCAACTGGCGGCAGCTCAAAAGTGTACCAATACACCTCGAATCCTGATATTGCCAGTGGCGATGGTATTGCAATGGCATGGCGCGCAGGTTGTCGAATTGCCAATATGGAATTTAATCAATTCCATCCAACGTGTTTATTTCACCCTAATGCCAGAAACTTCTTGTTAACGGAAGCATTACGCGGTGAAGGAGCTTATTTACGTCGTCCTGATGGCAGCCGTTTTATGCCCGATTTCGACGAAAGAGCTGAACTCGCTCCTCGCGATATTGTTGCTCGCGCCATTGATTATGAAATGAAACGTTTAGGTGTTGATTGTGTGTATTTAGATATCAGCCATAAACCTGCTGACTTTATCATTAAACACTTTCCAACCATTTATCAACGTTGTCTTGAATTGGGTATTGATATCACCAAAGACCCAATTCCAGCGGTTCCAGCGGCACACTATACATGTGGTGGTGTGATGACTGACCTTCATGGTCAAACCGATATTAATGGCTTATATGCTATTGGCGAAGTGGCTTACACAGGCTTACATGGCGCTAATAGACTGGCGAGCAATTCACTACTGGAGTGTTTAGTCTTTGCCCGTGCGGCCTCACAAGATATTGAAGGTTTGTTGCATAAAATACCGATGCCTTGCCCAATACCTTTATGGGACGAGAGCAAAGTAACTAACTCTGATGAAGAAGTCGTTATTGCCCATAATTGGCACGAACTGCGCCTATTTATGTGGGATTACGTCGGTATTGTCAGAACAGATAAACGATTAGAACGAGCACTACGAAGATGTTTGATGCTTCAACAAGAGATTGAAGAGTACTATTCAAACTTCCGTGTCAGTAACAATTTATTAGAGCTGCGTAATTTGGTACAAGTTGCAGAATTAATTATTCGATGTGCAATGGAACGTAAAGAAAGCCGAGGCCTTCATTATAATATTGATTATCCTGAACAAATCGACAATCCTAAACCAACCATTTTACAACCGAGCAGTTAAACGCTGTCAACGTCACTCAACTTCACATCATTAATGGCTTAATAATAGACGACACAGATTACGATATGCTGTGTCGTCTAACATATCACTCCATACCAGCAATACTCTGTTCTCGCCCGTTTGAAGATGTTGTAAATAAATAATGCACATTAATGGACTAATAAACGGTTTTTTAGTGAGTGTTATTTTATTGAGACTTCCATTTTCACCTTGCAATAATGTACCAGCCCCCTTGTCACCTAAAGTAAGCAAACAACGCCAACTAGATACTCTGCGCCAGCTGTAAAAAAAAATGAAGATAATGGTAACGAATAACAACATTTGAATGGCGTGGTATATCAAGGAAGGATAATAAGGCCAAGCTAAAAAGCTCGTTAATACAACAGCAAACGATACCACTAAGGCACCACGCTGCAAAAATGAAGCACTCAATGCAAATTGTTGCATATGAGTGCTAGTACTGACCAATACATCAACAGGCGGGTTAAGGTGCTGCTCTTCCACGGACTTTGATTATCATATTGGCGAACAATGGATCTGAACATTGTTCATGGCCCATAAACCAAGCAAATAACTCCGGATCTTCACACTCTAATAAACGAATAAAAGTGTTTTTATCATCATCGCTCATGGCTTCGTATTGGGCTTCGACAAAGGGTTGAAACAATATATCTAATTCTAACATTCCGCGGCGGCATGCCCAGCGTACACGAGCTATATTCATTAATTCCAACACAAATCTCCTGATGTCTATATCACAAGCTAGCTTATACGGTTTTCAAAATCTTGTACTTGTAGATCTCGTCCTGCAAATAAATCACTAAAATCCGTTGCCAGTAATGATTTTACCGCCGGATGTTGGATCATTCGCTCAGCGAACATCACATGGTACTCTTCTTTAATATCGGTGGTTTCACCAAGTAACACCATACCTTGAGAGAGTATATCATGACGATAAATAGACGGTGCGACAAAAATTCCCTGATTAAAATAGCCGAATGCTTTCATCATTTCGGCATCGTCAAATTCACCCAAGATACTAACATTAAGACTTTTTTCAGCAAACCAACCGTGTAACTGTTGTCCTAATGATGTCCGCTTACCCGGTATGAGTAATTTACGCTGCTCAAGACAAGCGGGAAAAGGGACTGGAATCGCTTCAGCCGAGAAGAAACTGACACCACATTCACCAAGCTTTTTCGATAAAATTTCAGGGAATTTCAACGAGCCGCCAGCGCAATCAGATAAAATCATGTCAAGCTTATGCTCACGTAAACGCTCAATAAGGCTATCGTGGGTTGATTCATAACACGCCAAATGAACCGAACCATCATCTGGAATAACAGTTAACAACACTCTACTCACTAAAGCTTTAGATAAAGCATCGGCAATACCTACCTCAAACAGCAGTGAATCATCTTTTTGATAATTAAGTATATCGAGCATTTCATAGCTCAAGCTAAACATTTTATCGGCATAACGAAATACTAATTCGCCCAACTCTGTAGCAACTAAATTACGACCGACACGCTTAAATAACGAGCCTTTTAATCGCTCTTCTAATGCACGAATTTGCCCCGTTATGGTTTGCGGGGCCAAACACAATGCTTCAGCCGCTTTAGTCACTGAGCCTTTTTTTTGTACCATCCAAAAATAATATAAATGGTTATAATTTAAATGCTGCATATCAATCATTAACCTAACAAAATTTACTCACACTACTATAGCAAATAAACCGCTACTTCTATTGCTCATTAATCTATACCAATCAACGACAATATTAGTTCACCATAGATAGTTCACCATATTGATTAGCCAAGATTAGTCATAAAAAAACGCAGCCAAATGGCTGCGTTAAGTAAAGACGTAGTTACTGACTCCGTCGGCAATCCATCAAACTAGTGATCACTGACTCAAGCTCATCACTGTTATTGACATTGTTCAACGACACCTGCTCTGTGAGTGCTGATACAATTTCAGATTTCACCGGTATATGACTAGCGCAATAATTCAAATTCGCCGATTGATAACGTTTTCCTGCTCGGTATTTTAGTGCTCTTGACTCGTAATCGTTAGGATCTATTCTTTTCTTTGCCAAATCATCACGATACATTAGTGCACCATCTACCACACCTTCTAGATAACTTTGGCAAGTCGGTGAATCAGATGATTCTAAACAAACATTAAATGATTCAGCCGATACAGGAATAACAAAACTGGTCAGTAGTATTCCAAAGGTTAATTTATTCAATTTCATGATTTTACTCCATTTTCAGGCAGTACCTTGGCCAACCAAAAGTAGCCAATCACAGCCGCAAATAACGATCCTGTTAAAATACCTAGTCTTGCATAATCACCAAATGCAGCGGGTGAGTTCTCAAATGCTAACGAAGCAATAAACACCGACATGGTAAAGCCGATACCACACATAACAGCAACCGGTATGATATGCCTCCAACCAATCCCAGGTGGTAGTTCAGCTAACTTAAGTTTTACTGCTAAATAACTAAATAACAGCACCCCGATCGGCTTACCCAACAACAGACCCATGATGATACCTAGGGTGATAGGTTCAGCAAATGTATCAAATGACATATTAGTTAATGACAGACCAGCGTTGGCAAAAGCAAATACCGGCAGGATCATAAAGGTGCTCCAAGGGTGCAACTTATGCTCTAAATGCTCAGATGGCGAGGAACCATCTTTTGCTCTAAGTGGAATACAAAATGCAATAATTACTCCGGCCAATGTCGCATGTACTCCAGACTTCAATACTGCAACCCAAAGAATAAAACCGAGTAAACCGTAAGGCAGAATTGAACTGACTCCTTTCCTGTTCAGTGCGACCATCAGCACGATCGATACCGCGGCAATAACCAAACTAAGCATTGATAAATCAGTGCTGTAAAACAGAGCAATAATAACAATGACTCCTAGATCGTCAATAATTGCCAGTGCTAACAAAAACACTTTTAACGCCACGGGCACACGACTACCGAGCAGTGCCATAATACCTAGCGCAAAGGCGATATCAGTAGCAGCAGGAATAGCCCATCCGATCTGAGTTTCTGGGTTTGAGTAATTAAATGCTAAGTAAAATAATGCCGGAAACACCATGCCACCAATCGCAGCAAAGCTGGGCAATGATGCCTTAGCTACGCTCGATAGCGCACCTTCAAGTAATTCACGCTTTACTTCTAAACCGATTAATAAAAAGAATAATGCCATCAAGCCATCATTGATCCACAGTAAAAGCGGCTTATCGATATCAAGATCACCTACTCTAAGCTGCACTTCGGTGCCTAAGAAATCTTGATATACACCCGCTAACGGTGAATTGGCTAAAATCATCGCCAACGCGACGGCAACGATTAATAAAATGCCACCCGCAGACTCTTGGCTTAAGAAGTTCTTAATTGCTCGTTCCATATAACACTCCTAAAAAAACAATGGGATCAGTCTATCTGATATGTTCAAACAATAATAATCGATTGTTTCTTGATGTTAACTCGGCTTAACCGAGGTGTCGATCGTAAAGTTAGCTCTAAAAGTAAAAATAATTAATTGAACCTGCATTTCATTTGGCAATGATTTGCCGGCCTTGATTAGGTATAATCGATAAAAGCAAAAAAGGAATTGGGACCAATGAAACAGTATTTAGACCTGTGTAAACGCATTGTCGAAGAAGGCGAATGGGTTAATAATGCACGAACAAACAAAAAGTGCCTAACTGTCATTAATGCCGACTTAGTTTATGATGTTGGTAACAATCAATTCCCTTTGGTGACCACACGTAAAAGCTTTTGGAAGTCTGCCATAGCGGAGATCCTCGGTTATTTACGTGGCTACCAAAATGCGGCCGATTTTAGGGCATTAGGCACTAAAACATGGGACGCTAACGCCAATGAAAACCAAGCATGGCTAGATAACCCAAACCGTAAAGGGCCCGATGATATGGGACTGATATACGGAGCGTTAGGGCGTGCATTTCCAAAGCCTGATGGTGGTCATGTCGATTTACTGCAACAAATCGTCGATGATCTCAGTAACGGTATAGATAATCGTGGTGAAATTTTAACCTTCTTGCACCCTGGCGCATTTGACTTAGGCTGCTTACGACCATGTATGTACGAGCACCATTTTTCATTACTCGGTGATACTTTATACCTTAACAGCACACAACGCAGTTGTGATGTTCCACTAGGGTTAAACTTTAATATGGTACAAGTATATGTATTGCTTGCGTTAATGGCTCAGATTACTGGCCATAAACCGGGTAAGGCATACCATAAGATAGTCAATGCTCATATTTACGAAGATCAACTCGAACCAATGCGAGATGTTCAGCTCGCGCGTGAACCCTTTGCATCGCCTAAGTTAATCATCAATCCAAAGATTAACACCCTAAAAGACATCGAAACCTGGGTAACCTTGGATGACTTTAGCGTTGAAGACTATCAACATCACGATGCGATTAAGTATCCTTTCGCTGTGTAATAGCTGTTAGGTTAACTAAAAACGCCTTTGTTCAACTACTTGAACAAAGGCGTTTTTGTAATCATTTAGAACAATTTAGAATTAACTTAATAGTAGTTTTAGCCCTACCACAACAAGCAAACAAGCAAATATTTTTTTCAATACTGGTGTCGGCCAAGAACTCGCCGCTTTTACGCCAATAGGCGCACACAACATGGAACTAATGATAATGCCGATTAATGCCGGCAAATAAATAAACCCAACCGAGCCCTCGGGTAAATTGGGTACATCGAAACCTGCGATAATATAACCAATGGTACCGGATACTGCGATAAGCATCCCGGTTGCCGACGAAAACCCAACAGCTTGACGCATTTGCAAACCGCAATAACTTAAAAATGGCACCAGCAGAACCCCGCCACCAATGCCCATTAAACCAGCAATTAACGCTATCGCTGTCGATATCACCAGTAACACGGCAAAATTTGGCATACTGCCACCCGTTTTGACTTTAAACGGAAATGCCATTTGTACAGCCATTAACACCACAAAAATAGCAAAAGCCTGTTGCAAATCATCTGATGCAATTTGCTCAGACACAAAAGCTGATGCTAACGACCCTATTACGATACCCGGAAATATAGGCTTAAATAGCTCCCAAGGTATATTTCCACGTTTGTGATGCGCGGTGGCTGATGACATAGACGTTAAAATAATCGATGCCAGTGACGTAGCGATAGCGACATGAGTAATTTGGGTTGAACTGATACCTACTGAAGGTAAAATATACAATAGCGCAGGCACAATAATTAACCCACCACCAATACCTAACAGCCCAGCCAAAAATCCCACGACAGAACCTAAAACAAGGCAAATTAAAAATACCTGCAGTAAACTATCCACGATGACATCCTTAAAATGACGCTTGATTATGTTACGAACCACTAGGAAAATCATTTAAGGTTTTCCGAAGCAGATTCAATCGTACTGCTAATCGATGTTGATTAAATCTAAAAGGTTATGTTTTCGCAAGAAACTGGCTAACAAACCGCGAACCTGGTTTCCATTTGACTGTTGTAAAATAGATTCTAATAACTCAGTGAGCTCTTGCTTTGATACACGCCTGAGTAAAAAATTGATTCTGGCTAAGCTGCCTTGGTTCATACTAAGTTTGTTATAGCCCATTGCGACTAAAAGCAGTGCACCATAAGGTTCACCCGCAAGTTCACCACAAACACTCACATCTAAATCATACAATTTACACTCATCGACAGCTCGTTTAAGTGCCCTAAGAATACCTGGATGATAACTATCAAATAACGAACTCACACTCGGATTATTACGATCGACGGCCAGTAAATATTGCGTTAAATCGTTACTGCCCACCGACACGAAGTCGACCCGTTTTGCCACATCTTGCAATTGATACAACAATGCAGGAACTTCAAGCATAACGCCGACCTTCGGCCTCACTAAAATAGTCTTTAGTTCTTGGCTTAGTTCGGTAAACGCTTGCTCTAAATATTTTAATGTTTGATCTATCTCATCCAGATTACTCACCATTGGTAGTAATATTTGCAATTGATTGCCGTTTCCAGCAGCTTGTAGCATCGCGCGCAATTGCACTAAAAACAACTCAGGATGATCAAGCGATAAACGAATGCCACGCCACCCTAAAAATGGGTTATCTTCTTTAATTGGAAAATACGGTAACGGTTTGTCGCCGCCAACATCCAATGTACGCATGACAACAGGTCTATCACCAGCGGCACTCAATACCTGACGATATACATTGATTTGTTCACTCTCGCTCGGAAAGCGCTGATGGAGCATAAAGGGAATTTCAGTTCGATACAGCCCAATACCATCTGCGCATTCAGCAATTTCAGAAGCGATACCACTCAATAAACCTGCATTTAAATACAAATGGATCCGCTGACCATCAGTAGTCACTGATGGTAGGTTTAATTCGGCAGAAAATTGCTTTTGCTTTTCAACATCGGCATCAATCAGTAATTGGTACTCTTCAATCACTGCTGGCGATGGCGATACCAATAGCTGGCCACGATTCGCATTGAGGACTAATAGTTTTTGATCGATGTCGATTGATAACACATCATCAACGCCAACAATGGCAGGTACACCCAAGGCTCGCGCTAAAATAGCCGCATGAGCATTAACCCCACCACGCTCAGTGACAATACCAGCGAGCTTTTGCCGTGGAAACTCAGCCAATAAAGTGGCATCCACTTCTTTAGCGACTAAAATAACCGGTTTATCTGGCTCTAACTCTAACCGACCCGGTTCAATAAGCTGTCGAAGTAGTTTTTGCCCAAGCTCACGAATATCACTGGCGCGCTCTTTTAGATATGGATCTTCCATTTCTAAAAACTGTTTGATATAGCGCAATGACACTCGGCTTACCGCAGACTCAGCCTGCCAGCCTAAAGCGACTTCACGGGCATATTCACCACCAAGGCTAGAGTCGTCTAGCAATAATTGAAATGCGGTAAAGATAGAGGCCACATCAGCAGACTTTTCACGCTCAAAACGTTGCGATATAGACGACAACATGTCTTTACAACGCTGCATGGCCAACTTTAAGCGGTGAATTTCAACATCTATATCGAAGCAGCTGACCTCGGGTTGTTCCAGAGAAATAACACCGCCTAATACCAGGCCATGAGCAATCGCAATACCACTTGATGCATTAACACCACTGAAAACCACTTGCTGTTGCACATTAGTAACAGCCGCTTTGTGTTTCAAGCTGCGCACAACCACCGCCAACTGAGCGGCTAAGGTCATTAAAAATGCTTCTTCACTTTCGCTGAACTGACGGGCTTCTGGCTGTTGCACCACAATAACGCCCACAACCTGTTTTTGAAAAATAATCGGCACAGCCAAAAATGCACGATATTCTTCTTCTTCAGCTTCGGGAAATAATTTAAAACGAGGATGAATACGGGCATCGGCAAGATTAACGGCTTCTTCACGCTCAGCAACTAAGCCTACTAAACCTTGCGATAATGGCATGCTCACTCGGCCAACGGCAGATTGCTGTAAACCTTCGGTAGCGGATAACACTAGATGTTGTTGTTCAAGGATATAAATAGAACAGCAATGGGTAGCCATCGCTAATCGAGTTTGTGACACTAATATATTTAATGCACTTTCAAGGCTGCTGGCTCTGGCAACAGCTTGAGTGATATCCCTGAGCATATTTAACACTGTTTCAATCCTCTTTGAAATCAGTTAACTCCGTTGTTTGCTTCGTTTTTTACTAAACTCGCGCGTTTGCAGCGCTAATGTCGTCGATGCGAACTCTTTCATTACCTTTCTATATACGTCGCGCTTAAAAGACACAACCTGACGAACAGGATACCAATAACTCACCCAACGCCAATCATCAAACTCAGGATGACCAGAAGAATTCAAGTTAATAGTATTATCGTGACCTTTCAATTGTAGTAAAAACCATTTCTGTTTTTGGCCAATGCAAACAGGTTTGCTTTCTTGGCGTACCAAACGCTTGGGTAACCGATAACGTAACCAAGATCGAGTGGATGTTAAAATTTGAACATGCTCAGGTCTGAGTCCCACTTCTTCGTAAAGTTCGCGATACATGGCTTCTTCTACTGATTCGCCATCATCTAACCCACCTTGTGGAAACTGCCATGAATGTTGACCAAAACGTCTGGCCCACATAACTTGTCCAAATTTATTACAGATAATGATGCCCACATTTGCGCGAAAGCCGTCGCTATCAATCACATGGACTCCAAAAATAACAAATTTTATATCGTCTGATTGTTTCACAAAGCATGCCTATCGGCAAACCTCTATTTACTGTGGATAATTGAATAACAATGTTAATAAATCAAAATTATCAACAATTAAACCAAGCTACCCTGTGGATTATCCACAAAATCTGTGGATATCTCTGTTCGAAACTTTGCTAAAGCTTGATAACAGGCTAAAATTTAGTTGCACCCTTTCTAAGGTAAACTGCTTTTTATTATAATATACTGCAATATAATTAGTAACTTAAAAAAAATTATAAATTAACATTATAGCAAATCGCCGCTATCGTACAAAAAACAAACAACACCAATTAAGATAGCCAATCACTCATTTAGCAACTTAAGTTATACACAAATAACAAGGCTTATTTTAAATTAAACCGGCTAAAAAGCTGTTTTATTGCGTTGACTTGGTGTTTTTAATCAGTTAAAGACAGGTTTTATTACACTTATCCATTAAATCTGTGGATAAGTATGTGTGAAATGTAGGGGAAAAACGAGTGTAACTCGGGACAAGTATAATATAAAAACAACCACAACCTAAAAAAAACTTTTAAAACAACCAATTACAAAGGAATTCAATCAAATAACTTTAACCAACTAAAACATGGTCGTTTTTCAACCACATCGCAAATAACTAACTAAACTTGTTCTCGACGAATATTACTTGATAGCATAGCCTGTTGATTTTGATCGTCTATTCATTCTTTTTTCCAGAGGAAAATACTCATCCATGGCTAAATCATCGCCATTAAATATAAGCGAATTAATGCAAAGAGCGCACAATATGGCTGGCATTCGTTTAGCTGATATTGCGGCCGATAATGACATCATTGTACCAGCCGATTTACGCCGAGATAAAGGTTGGGTAGGCCAACTGATTGAATCTGAATTAGGCGCGCTGGCAGGATCAAAGCCTGAACAAGACTTTTTACATTTAGGAATTGAACTCAAAACGATCCCGATTGATCGCAAAGGCAAACCGCTTGAGACCACTTATGTCACCGTGGCACCGCTGACAAACATTCAGGGTATGACTTGGGAAAACAGTTTGGTTTATCATAAATTGCAGAGAGTGTTATGGGTTCCTATTGAAGGCGAACGTAGTATCCCAGTCGGTGATCGTCGTATAGGCACCCCCATATTGTGGCAACCGAATACGGCACAAGCCAGACAGTTGCAACAAGATTGGGAAGAGATAATGGAGTTAATTGCACTAGGTCAAGTTGATAAAATTACTGCACGTCATGGTGAAGTACTGCAATTACGTCCAAAAGCAGCTAATAGCAAAATACTCACCGAAAGCATCGCCGAAGACGGCAGCATTCAGTTATCTAATCCCAGAGGCTTTTACCTTAAAATTGATTTTACTCAACAGATATTAACCAATGCCTTTTCATAATCTGCCGTTGTTACATTGCTTGCTATCTAGGGTCTGTTGATCATTAACATCAATTTTTCAGTGGTACGTGGCAATGTTTTACAAAGCAGAGCTTACGACATCTCGTGATACAACATGAGTAAGCGATAACACACAGAAAAAAGCCAAAAATGCAGCTCAAACGAACCAGCTAAAAGGTGTTTTTAATCTTTATCGAATAAATTGGTGACAAACCGTTAGCCTAATTGAAAACTTCGTCTCTAATATTTATGCCGCCTAGTTAAATAACAAGCCGTTTATCTCGAACAAATTTCAGCCACTAAAGTTCAACAAGCCCTAGTAATGTTGAAAAAACTTTGCGTTAGTGCACATATTTCTTCACTTCTATTGATCTAAATCACAAATAAACTATCACATGTAAGCAAATTTTCTATAGACTACCCCCCTTATATACTAAGTCATTTGGGCAACCACATCCTCCGTGAAAGCACGCCGTCAAACTCAAAAATTATTGTTCGCTATTTTTGCCTGGTGTGTAGCAATGGCTTCTTTCGTTTTTTTTCGCTACTCACAGTCATCGCAACTGCCTGAATGGGCTGTTGGCAATGCCGATCTCGCCACGCTTGCCATAATGATGGGTGTTGTATTTGGCGGCTTGCATTGGATGTCCAATCTCATTGCAGATTTTAGCGCCATCAGCCGTTTACCTTATTTATTTTCAGTGGTGTTTAAAGGATTGTTTTTGCTCCTTGGGGCAACAACCTTGGCGTATGTGACACAATTTTTAAACATGTGGGCCATAGAGAACCACATGGTGACATTACGACAAATGCTCACAGTACAGATTATTTATAGCCCATCGTTTCAGGCATTAGTGGTTTATCTTGTTGTGGTAAGGGTCAGCTTAGCTTTTATCGAACAAATGTCACTGTTGGTTGGCCCTAAAGTCTTGCTCAATATAGGCCTTGGCAAATACCACAAACCACGTTACGAGCAACAATTATTCTTATTTATCGATATGGTCTCATCAACAGCTCATGCAGAAACCTTAGGTGATTATCGCTTTAGCCGCCTAATTCAAGATAGCTTTAGCATGTTAGCGGACACAGTAACCGATAATGAAGCTGAAATTTATCGTTACATGGGTGATGCCGTACTTATCCACTGGCCATTAGAGCAAGGTATTAAACAAGACCGTTGTATGAATATCTATTTCGAATTTTGCCAGCAATTGCAGTGGCAAAGGCAATATTTTGAACAACAATATGGTTTTGTGCCAAAATTCAAGGCTGCAGCGCATTGTGGCCAAGTTGTAGCTGCGGTAGTCGGCGTACATAAACAAGAGATTAGTTTTTTCAGTGATGTATTAAATACCTTGGCACGGCTACAAGACCAATGTAATCCGCTCGGTCAACGAATGTTGCTATCTGGAGATGTTGTGCATCGACTTGAGCAGCAAAATAGTCAATATGACCTGACTGATTTAGGCCCAATCATGCTTAAAGGTAAAAAACATCCGACTGAAGTGTATGGCGTTGCACCGATAAAACTGACCAACGCCTAAAACTGAGGTTAATTGAGTTTAGTTAAGCTCAATTTCAATCATAAACATGCCTGAAACGCACAGTGCTACGCGACAGATAACAATAAGGCTATTGACGCTTCATTAGCCTTATTAACGACACAAATCGCACCTTTGATATTGCTAACCGGAAATAAACCATTTTATCGATTCATCCCATCTCTCATTTATCCCAAGTTGCGGTTAACCTGGTAACGATTGTGCTAGCAGCTTTTGTTGAATCGCTAAGCCTAAGGTTCTAAACGTTGAAATACGGCTGGTAGTTTGACGCCAAACTAAGCCAATATCACGATAAGGAGCTTCACCCGGCGGATCCATTGCAACAAGATCAGTATCAGTTAAAATACCGGTATCAATGGCCATTTGGGGTAAAAATGTGGTGCCTAATTTACTGTTTACCATCTGCACCAAGGTATGCAAACTGGTTGCAGCAAATGGATTGATTTTGGCACTATCACCCAATTGGCATGCTGTTATCGCGTGACCGGTAATGCAATGTTCAGCTTGGAGTAAAAAGATGCTTTCGTCTGGCATTTTTTGATAGTCAATGGGTTGCAAAAATTGTTGCGATACCTCTTTATGCATCACCATTTTAAACGGATCGATGCCGACTTTCATGCTATGAAAACCACTGGTGTCGACAGGTAACGCTAATATTAATAAATCCAACTCACCTTTTGCTAAGGCATCTAATAGACGCTCGGTCGTGTCTTCTTTTAATAACAAACTGAGTTTGGGGTAGTCTTGCTGGCATAACTTAACGACTCGGCTAAGTAAGAAAGGCGCGATAGTGGGAATACAGCCTAAACGAATTTCTCCGGTCATCGGTTCGCCTTGATTTTTCACTAATTCAACTAAGTCATCAACATTAGTTAAAATATTTCGAGCACGCTCAACCACTTCTTCACCGATAGCGGTAAACATAAATGATTTATGATCACGTTCAATCAACTGATAACCCAGTTGTTCTTCAAGGTTTTGGATACCACTAGATAAAGTCGATTGACTCACAAAGCACATCTTAGCAGCACGATTAAAATTTTGCTCTTGATGTAAATGAACCAAATAATAAAGGTTCTTGAGGCTAGGAAGATTTTTCATATAAACGATTACCCTTATCCATATTAATTCAAATAATGAATTAATTTAGCCAAAATAACAAGACACTGATGGTCAATATTGAACAAACGGCCATAAAAAATGCCTCTTCAATAAAGAGGCATTTCAACAAACCGATTGTAGGCACTAATGTAGATGTTAATCTAAACTGATTATGCTGCCTACTCTACTCGTAATTACGCTTTCGCTTCTAAGTAAACTTTCAGTTGTTGTAAATCTTGTGCAGCATGCGCAACGATTTCAGCAAGCCATACTTTATGTTCTGTTTCCCATTTAGCTTCTTCACCGTGTTGTAGTAACTGTGAAAATTGCTGAATGCGTTTAAGGCCAACAGATCCTGCTGCACCTTTAAATTTATGAGCTTCTGCACATAACGTTTCTTTATCATTTGCATCGCCAGCTTTCACTAGGCTACTGACATACTCAGGCATTAACTGCTCGAATAACACTACGCTTTTCAATAACGTTCCAGCACCAATGGCACTGATATATTGCTCAAGCGTATTGAGATCCAATATTGAGTCTAACTGCGTTGTGGCCATAAAGGCACCTCTATCAAAATCTAACTCTATAAAATTACAAATATGATACCGAGTAAAATACCCTATGCAAGGCTTGCTAATATTTAGCCGCTATTTAATGGTAAAAAATCACATTTTTACAACATAACTACTCAACTGGTATTACCAATGTTTAAAAAACACTCACTTTGGTAATGTTTCGTCCAATTTATAACTAATAATAGCGATTAGTCTGATACATCTTCACAAAACCTAGCGCTATCTTTACTTTGTCCATATTCAACAGAGACATAATATATCTGCCTAAATACACCACACTAGGCCGTTTTACTTTGGCTAAACATTAATGCACTGCCTTGGCCACCGTATTCTTTAAGCTCATCCACAATGGCCACTAGTCCATCCCATCTAAATGCGCACCAATCAGGGGCGAGTAACATTGGTTTTTTGGCATAGGCGGTTACGCGGTGAAAGATAATCTCTTTTGGGGTGTGGCGGATAAGTTTTGCCGCCTCATAGGCATACTCTTCAAGACTTATTAGCGGCATAGGATGATAGCGCCATTGTTTCGCCATAATACTGCCTTCTACAATATGCAAAGGGTGCAGTTTTAGTCCGTCAACGCCAATTCCTAATACGGTTTGTAAACTATTAAAATAATCAGCAGATGTTTCACCCGGCAGCCCTAATATTAGATGGGTACACACCTTAATGCCTTTAGCGCGAGCCTTTTTAACTGTCTGACGATACTCACACAATTGGTGACCACGATTAATCCGTTTTAACGTGTGATTATTGGCCGTTTGTAGGCCAAGTTCCAACCACACCTCAATACCTCTTTGTTGATACTCAACGAGTAAATCAAGTACTTCATCGGGTACACAGTCAGGACGAGTACCTATATGAAGCCCGACAATATCGGCATCTTCAAGTGCTTGATCATACTTTTGCTTTAGCACTTTATACTCGTCGTAAGTACTGGTATAAGCTTGAAAATAAGCGATGTATTTAGCGGTAGGAATAGAATTAATATCCGCAGAGGTAGTACATTTTTTTGCAGATTGGGCGCGTACTTTACCTTCGGTTAACTGCATCGCAATCGGCTGTTCTCTACCTTGTTCGCCACTAAATGAAACAACATTACAAAAAGTACAACCGCCTACCCCTAACGTGCCATCTCGATTGGGACAGGTAAATTGGCCATCAATAGTTAATTTTTTTACTCTTTGGCCATATAAATGTTTGCAATGTGCCCCAAACGTATTAACGTAATCATCTAAACCCACAACTTACTCTCATCATCATTCCAAAGTTCGCCAGTGTAGTCAGACGGTAAACATCTGTCTTGGTGCTAAATCAATAAATGCTCTATCAATTCAAGCGCTCGCTAAAGTTGTGCACAAACTCAAAAAACGTTTAAAACAATTTAAGTAATTTATACATCACCTAAAATGAATATTTAGTCATTTAGAATAATTTTTTACCCAAAGACTGTATTTGAAATAAAATTCACTATTTTTATTTCAAAAATAATTCCCTGTTGTTGTTGCAAAAAGGTAAACAATTGTTTGAATATTTTCTAAAATTCTTTTTATTCAGAACGTTATAGGTGATATATCACAGTTTACGTTAACGTAAGGTTGGTGGCTTATAACGTTTTTTTAGTAATAATATTTCAGTTTGTTGCATTTTTTTGGTTTGACCTTTATTCATTCTCAGTTTAATTTGAATGGTTCGGGTGCATATCTATGGATATTCTTCAAATTTACCCCGAGTCGTATCAAGTAGAGGTTTAGGGGGTTTTTTGTATGAGCTTGTATCATCCCAGTTTTGAGCGTGACAATTGCGGATTTGGTTTGATTGCACAAATGGACGGCGACGCGAGTCACCGCATTGTGCGTACCGCGATTCATGGTCTCGATCGAATGAAGCATCGTGGTGGTATTGCAGCTGACGGACGCACAGGTGATGGCTGTGGTTTATTAATGCAAATGCCTACAGATTTTTTTGAAGCTATTGCGGCAGAAAACGATTGGCATTTAAGCCGAAAGTTTGCCGTAGGTATGCTATTTCTCAGCCAAGATGAGCAACGCGCTGATGAAGCGAAGTTTATCTTAGAAAAAGAACTACAACGAGAAACACTCAGTGTCGCTGGCTGGCGTAAAGTACCGATTAATCCGGATGTCTTGGGGGAGATTGGCCGGGAAAGCTTGCCACAAATTTATCAAGTATTGATCAACGCGCCGGTAGGCTGGCGGGAAAAAGATCTTGAGCGTCGCCTATATATGGCTCGTCGCCGTCTTGAACAACAGATCACCGATGACAAAGACTTTTATGTCGCCAGCCTTTCTGGACAAGTCATTGTCTATAAAGGCTTAATGATGCCAGCAGATCTGCCATCATTTTATACCGACCTAGCAGATATTCGTTTGAAAAGTGCGATTTGCTTATTCCACCAGCGCTTTTCAACTAACACATCGCCAAAGTGGCCATTAGCTCAACCGTTTCGATACCTCGCTCATAACGGCGAAATCAATACCATTACCGGTAACCGCCAATGGGCAAGAGCGCGCGCCTATAAGTTTAATTCGCCTTTACTACCAGATTTACAACAAGCCGCCCCTTTTGTTAACGAAACAGGTTCAGACTCGTCTTCTTTAGACAATATGCTTGAAATGTTGTTATCTGGAGGGATGGATTTATATCGAGCCATGCGCTTGCTTATTCCACCTGCATGGCAATCAAATCCTGAAATGGATGACGAGTTAAAAGCCTTTTATGATTTTAACTCAATGCACATGGAGCCGTGGGACGGCCCTGCAGGCATTGTAATGACCAATGGTCGCCATGCTGCCTGTGCGGTAGATCGTAACGGTCTACGCCCTTCTCGTTACGTTATAACCAAGGATCGTATCCTCACCTTAGCGTCTGAAGTCGGTATTTGGGATTATTCCGCCGATGAAGTGATTGAAAAAGGCCGCGTTGGGCCCGGTGAGTTACTAGTACTAGATACCTTGAATGGTCGTTTGTATCATTCATTTGAAATTGATAATGACTTAAAGCGTCGCCATCCTTACAAAGAGTGGATGGCTAAAAACAGTCAGACATTGATCCCTGCTGAGGATATGGCTCCAACCAAACAAGGTTCAAGTGGTTTTGATAGTAAAACATTACTGCAATATCAAAAACAGTTTGGTTTTACCCGTGAAGAATTAGAACAAGTTATTTGGGTACTTGCGAGCAAAGGTGAAGAAGCCATTGGCTCAATGGGTGATGATACGCCTATGGCAGTATTGTCGAAAAAGTCGCGTTCACTATACGACTATTTCCGTCAAAAATTTGCTCAGGTAACCAACCCGCCTATTGATCCATTACGTGAAAAACACGTGATGTCGTTAGCCACTTGCGTCGGTCGCGAGCAAAATCTATTTAGCGAAACCACCGGTAATGCTTACCGAGTGATGTTCAATTCACCGATTTTGTTATTCAGTGATTTTAATCAGTTACTGGGATTAGACAGCACTAACTATCGCGCCAACACAGTTGATTTAAACTATGATGCCAATGAAACACTAGAGCAGGCTATTCGCCGTATTACCGACGAAGCTGAACGCTTAGCTCGCAGCGGCACAACATTGTTAGTATTGTCTGACCGTGCAGTAGCGAAAAGTGCTCAAGTTATCCCTGCCGCTATGGCTGTGGGTTCTGTGCAAACTCGATTAGTCGATAAAAGCCTACGTTGCGACACTAACATTATTGTTGAAACCGCTTCAGCACGCGATCCGCATCATTTTGCGGTATTAATTGGTTTTGGTGCCACGGCTATCTACCCTTACCTCGCCTATGAATCTATTTCAGCGATGGCAAAACTGCATCAAGTCGATGATGTAACCCATTTAATGCTTAACTTCCGTTACGGCATTGAAAAAGGCTTACGTAAAATCATGTCTAAAATGGGCATTAGTACCGTAGGTTCATATCGTTGTAGCCAACAATTTGAAGCTGTGGGTTTAGCCAGTGATGTGATTGAGTTATGTTTTAAAGGCGTGATAAGCCGTATTGAAGGTGTCAGTTTTAACCATATTGCCGATGACCAGAAAATACTCCATACCGCCGCCTATCGAGCCCATGTACCGTTACCACAAGGTGGTTTATTAAAGTACGTTGAAGGTGGTGAATATCACTGCTTTAATCCAGACGTGGTGAATACCTTACAAGCATCATTAAAAGACAAAAACTACGCTGAGTACAAAAAGTTTACTCACTTAGTTGATGATCGCCCAGTGGCCACTTTACGTGATTTAATTGGTATTAAAGGTCAACTTAACGCCATTGAAATAGACACGGTAGAAGGCGCTGAAAAGCTTTACTCTCGCTTTGATAGCGCAGCCATGAGTATCGGTGCATTAAGCCCTGAAGCTCATGAAGCGTTAGCGGTTGCGATGAACCGTCTTGGTGGACGCTCAAACTCAGGTGAAGGTGGCGAAGATGCACGTCGTTTCAATAGCGAACGTAACTCGGCCATCAAACAAATTGCATCGGGTCGCTTTGGCGTTACTGCACATTACTTAGTTAACGCTGATGTACTGCAAATTAAAGTAGCTCAAGGTGCAAAACCGGGTGAAGGTGGGCAATTACCTGGCCATAAAGTTAGCGTTGAAATCGCAGGACTTCGTCATGCTCGTCCTGGTGTGACCTTGATTTCACCGCCGCCGCACCACGATATTTACTCAATTGAAGATTTAGCTCAGCTGATTTTCGATTTAAAACAAATCAATCCAAAAGCCTTAGTGTCGGTCAAGCTAGTATCAGAACCCGGTGTTGGCACCATTGCAACCGGTGTTGCAAAAGCCTATGCCGATATGATCACCATATCAGGTTACGACGGTGGCACTGGCGCAAGCCCTATCACCTCGGTGAAATACGCCGGTTCTCCTTGGGAGCTTGGTTTAGCGGAAGTGCATCAGTCGCTAGTAGAAAATGGTTTACGTCATAAAATCCGTCTGCAAGTAGATGGCGGGTTAAAAACCGGTACCGATGTTATTAAAGCAGCCTTATTAGGTGCCGAAAGCTTTGGCTTTGGTACAGTGCCGATGATTGCGCTTGGGTGTAAATACTTACGTATTTGTCATCTTAATAACTGTGCAACAGGTGTCGCAACCCAAGATAAAAACTTACGCGAAAACCATTATCACGGCTTACCAGAACGTGTCATGACCTACTTTGAATTTGTGGCTCAAGAAGTGCGTGAATGGATGGCTGCATTAGGGGTAACTCAGTTCGAAGATTTAGTCGGACGAAGCGACTGGTTATATACACTTGAAGGCCAAACAGACAAGCAACGTGGTCTTGACCTTGCGCCAATTTTATATAAACCCAAAGTGCAGGCAAACTCGTCACTCACATGGAAAGAAATTAACCCTCCATCTGATATTGGCAAGTTAAACCAAACATTGGTTGCAGATTGCAGTGCTGCAGTTGATGCGGGTGAACCGTATTCAGGTCAATATGCAATCAACAATACCGACCGTTCAGTTGGCGCGGCATTATCTGGTTATATTGCAACTAAAATTGGTGTCGCAGGCGCAAAACAACCAATCAAACTTGGCTTTAGCGGTAGTGCTGGCCAAAGCTTTGGCGTATGGAATAGCCCTGGCCTTGAACTTAAGCTGTGCGGCGATGCTAATGATTATGTCGGCAAAGGTATGTCTGGCGGTAAGATCGTTATTCACCCACCTATTGGTAGCCCGTTCCAAAGTGAACGCAGTGCTATTATGGGGAACACCTGTTTGTATGGTGCTACTGGCGGCAAACTGTTTGCCGCAGGTCAAGCGGGTGAGCGTTTTGCTGTGCGTAACTCAGGGGCCATCGCGGTCGTTGAAGGAACGGGTGACAATGGTTGCGAATACATGACCAGTGGTATCGTGGTTATCCTAGGCAAAACGGGGGTCAACTTTGGTGCGGGGATGACTGGCGGATTTGCCTATGTATTTGATCAGTTTGGTCGCTTTAATCGCCGAGTAAACACCGAAATGGTCGATACTCAAAAATTAGAATCGACCATCCACCAGCAACACTTAAAAGGCCTGATTGAAACTCACTATGCTGAAACCGGCAGTGAACATGCTCATATGATTTTAAGTGATTTTGAAAACTGGTTGGATTGTTTCGTATTAGTTAAACCAAAGAATATTGCCGTTGCTGACCTGCTAAAAATTGAGCAGAAGAGTCCGGAATTAGTAGTAAAGGCAGGGTAATTATTATGAGCAATGACTTTCAATTTATAGAAGTGGGTCGAGTAGACCCCATTAAACTTGAAGCGAAAAAACGTGCTACACAATTTATTGAAATTTATCAGCCGTTTACGCAACCAGAAGTAAAACAACAAGCCGATCGCTGTCTTGACTGCGGTAACCCGTATTGCGAATGGAAGTGCCCACTGCATAACTACATTCCAAACTGGTTAAAACTGGCAGAAGAAGGTCGCATTATGGAAGCGGCAGACTTGGTGCATGAAACCAATACTCTGCCAGAAATATGTGGCCGGGTGTGCCCACAAGACCGTTTATGCGAAGGTGCTTGTACCTTAAACGACGACTTTGGTGCGGTCACCATTGGCAGTGTTGAAAAATACATTACCGATACTGCAATTGCCCAAGGCTGGCGCCCAAACATGAAGGATGTGACGCCACGTAAAGAGCGTGTTGCCATTATTGGAGCGGGTCCTGCGGGTCTTGGCTGTGCTGATGTGTTGGCTCGTAATGGTGTGCAAGCCGTGGTGTATGATAAATACCCACAAATTGGTGGTTTGCTCACTTATGGCATCCCTTCTTTCAAGCTTGATAAAGATGTTATGGCCACTCGCCGTTCAGTGCTTGAAGGCATGGGCATTCAATTCAAAATGGGTGTAACTGTCGGCAAGGATGTGAGTTTTCAAAGCCTATTAGACGAGTACGATTCTGTCTTTCTGGGTATGGGTACTTACACGGCCATGAAAGCTAAACTGCCCAATGAAGATGCTCAAGGCGTGATTCAAGCGCTACCGTATCTTATTGGCAATACTCATCACATTATGGGTACTCAAGACGACGCTACACCCTATCTAAGCCTTGAAGGTAAAGATGTGGTGGTGTTGGGCGGCGGTGATACTGCAATGGATTGTGTGCGTACAGCCATTCGTCAAGGCGCGAAGAGCGTGACATGTGCTTATCGTCGTGACGAAGCCAACATGCCGGGCTCTCGCCGTGAAGTGCAAAATGCGCGCGAAGAAGGCGTTAACTTCTTATTTAATCGTCAACCAGTGGCAATTAAAGCTGAAAACGGTCAAGTAGTCGGGATTGAATGTGTTGAAACTCAAATGGGTGAAGCTGATGCTAGTGGACGTCAACGCGCCGAAATCATTGCTGGTAGTGAACAAGTATTAGCAACCGATGCGCTGATTATCGCCTTTGGTTTCCAAGCGAGCCCTGCTGCTTGGTTTAGTGATTTTGGCATTGAAACCAACGAATGGGGATTAGTTAAGGCCAAGAAAACCGACAACAACCCTTTTCAAACCACTAACCCTAAAGTGTTTGCCGGTGGTGATATGGTGCGAGGTTCTGACCTCGTTGTAACGGCTATAGCAGAAGGACGAGATGCTGCATTAGGCATTTTAAACTATTTAGATTAACAGCTTGCTAGCCTATATAGGGCTAAAGACAGGCTAAAGGTAGCTTACCTTTAGCCTACTTTCAGACTAACAATAAAAGCTGTAATACCGTGTTTGCTTGTGAATTTTCGCGCATCTTTTGATGCGTTTTTTTTTATCTTTTTTAAGGACGATGATTCACACGGATAGCCCACAACTAGGATTCACTTAGGGTCATGATTTTGTAGTTGAACTGACTAAAAAATAGCTGAAAATATTATCTTTTAATTGTGGATGCTCATCTGAAAATTTCACCCCAATATTCAATACACCTTCAATGTTTTGAACTTTGACCATGCTACCCGTTAAGATCCCTGAAAGATCAGTGTTAATAGAGATAGCCACATGTATCTCTTCGCCTTGTTCAATATTCACCGTTTTGGCGTCTACCGTCAGTAAGCAGCCAGTAGAAGAAAAGTCGAGCATTTTTGCACTGATTTTATTGTCATTGTGCATAATAAACACTTCTTGCTCGATATTAACTCGCAACTGCTCTCTGACTTTTTTCTTGATGATGGTTTTAGGCACACTAAGGCACAGCATTCTAATCGGTTGATTAACCACAGAGAATATGGTCGACTTAAAAGCAATAATATCTTTAAAACCACTATTCGTCATCGCCCTTACCACAATTTCAGCATTCACTAGCATATGTTGATAAGCCTCAGAAAAACCTTTATTGGGATACTCAATCAAGATAAACCGCCCAACCTGATAACCAATTAAGCTCGAACGTGACTGCACTGTTTTACCATTGGCAAAATGAATTTCAATAAACAATTCCATACCTATGTCAATTAGGCGAAGATCAGCATATAACGAAGCACTTACTGGCGTTGTCATTGGTTATTTACCATAGTGTTACTCATCATAATGGACCTCATTTCTATCAATCTATCGACTCCAATAACACTTAATAACATTAACATATCAGGTTTAGTTTGTTAGTCACTAGCGTAGTGCTAATCCTAGCTAACCTCAAGCCTGAGCAATCGATACAAAAATCATTAGCGGCCATGGATAATTATTTCGAGACTGGCTGATGTCGAAATTATGATAGCAAATTTGGCATGTATTTTATTAATAATACGTATTGGCACATCAATCGTTAACCTACAGTAAGTCCATAAAATGCAGATAACAGCACAAAGGCTGTTTCATAACCTTCAGTTATAAACATCTAAGGTCACTTATACCAAACAGCAATAATTAATACTGACTATTGTATATCAGCAAGGCACAAGGCTAATGCTTATATAGTACCAATATAACAATTATCTAATTGTTATAAATAGAAAATATCTATTTAAATGCTGTCTCGACATAATTATCCATGGCCAACAATCTCACCTCAAACCGCTTTTTACACTGACAGTATTATCTAACAAGCCTTCAGAGTGATTGATTAGCCTCAAGCAAGAAAGTAGAATAGAAATCATTATCATTTATTTAATTTAGTTTAAAGAATAATTCCTTCATTCCTATTAAGGCAATACCTTGAATACTTTCTTAAGCAGCTTCACGTTATGGCGACAACAGCTCACATCTTCGGTCTTCAATAGATGCCTATTGATTGTCATTACTTCGGTGTTTTCAACTTCTTTATGGGCACAGAGCCCGGCAGTCTCATCACAAGAGATATCACCAGAGACATCGCAAGATCTCTTAAAACAAACACGACAAATTCTTCAATTAGCTGAATACATTGGTGTTGATTACTCAGAAGCGGTGACCGAAGGTCGTATCTCTAATCCTGATGAATTTGCTGAAATGCAGCAATTTGCTAGCATCATTATCGAAAAAACTAACCTGCTCGCCAATGATGTGCCAAATTCGTTAACAGCCGATGCATTGCAATTACAGCAAGCCATTGCAGAAAAAACATCACTGGATGTTATTCAAGGGCTTAGCCAAAAAATACGTAACCAGTTATTAAGCCAGTCTCCAGCATTAGTGTTACCAACACAGCTATTAGCCAAAAACCATGTTAAACAGCTGTTTATCGAAAATTGTTCGACCTGTCATGGTGATTTAGGCCAAGGCGATGGGCCTCTGGCAAAATCATTGTCACCAGAGCCAACCAATTTCACCGATCAAGAAAGAGCAATGAATCGTTCATTATTGGGACTTTACGATGCGATTTCCGACGGTTTAGATGGCAGTGCTATGCGTGCTTTTAGTGAGTTAAATGATCAACAGCGTTGGTCACTGGCTTTCTATGTAGGTAGTTTAGCTTTTGAGCCAACAGCTGCCACCACGGAGCACATTAAGCATGATGCGAATATTGAATTACAACAGTGGGTCAATAGCAATCCAACCCAGTTAATTCAGCAAAATGTCGGAATTGATAAAACCCAATTATCATCACTACGCTCACAACCTGAGCGACTGTTTCAACATGCTGACTCACCTATTTCAGTCGCGCGTACTAACTTGCAGGCTGCTGTAAAAGCATATAAAGCCAATGAGTTTGCTCAAGCACAAACCTTAGCAGTGAGCGCCTATCTCGACGGTTTTGAATTAATTGAAAACAATTTAGATGCTCATGACAGTAGTTTACGTAAATCAATCGAAAGCCAGCTGCTTAATTTTAGAAACATCCTAAAAACAGCAGGACAGGACAGCCAGGTAAATCAACAGTTGACCAGCATATTGGCTCAACTAGACCAAGCCGACACCCTATTAACAGGGCAATCACTATCGAATAACGCCATGTTTTCGGCTGCATTAATCATCCTGCTACGCGAAGGATTAGAAGCACTGCTCGTTATCATTGCTTTAATGACAGTGTTAATTAAAACCGAACGTCAAGATGCGATTAAATTTGTTCACTTTGGTTGGATATCAGCACTCGCTGCTGGCGTATTAACCTGGTGGGCAGCAGATAACCTAATTAGCATTAGCGGAGCCTCAAGGGAGTTAATGGAAGGCGGCGCGGCATTGCTAGCCGCTTTGGTGTTGTTTTATGTTGGTTATTGGATGCACAGTAAAACCCAAGGTTCCAAATGGCAAAGTTACATTAAAAATAATGTCGACCGCCATTTAAACACTGGCACCTTATGGGGTCTCACTGGGCTGGCATTTATTTCGGTCTATCGTGAAGTCTTTGAAACGATTTTGTTCTATCAATCATTACTGACACAAGCCATAGGCTCTGCCAGCAGCAATGAACAAGTCAGTTACTTGGTTTACGGCTTGCTAGCAGGTATGGCTATTTTAGCGGTGATTGCTTGGTTAATGATGCGCTACTCAGTTAAATTACCATTAGCCCGCTTCTTTGCGGTGAGTTCTTACTTCATGCTTATTTTAGCGTTTATCTTGGCAGGAAAAGGGATTTCAGCGTTACAAGAAGCAGCAGTAATTAGCCTTACTCCCTTCCCTATAGATGTGTCGATTAGCTGGTTAGGTATAGCATCAACATGGCAAGGCTTGAGTACGCAAATGGTGATTGTAGTGTTATTTAGCTTTTTGGTTATCCGTAATCGTGACACCAAATAAGGTTTAGCTTTGACAACTAAACCTTGAGTGCTTAACGCTTAGCATTAGCGTTTAACATTGAGCGTCTAATAAAAAGGCCGGCTAAATATATTTAGCTGGCCTTTTTGTGTCGATAAATCGTTAGTAATTTATTTCACTGTAAACTTAGTGTCTTCATCTCTTAACATGTACAACGCAAAACACGCGGCCCACATTGGCCATGCTGCAAAAAACAATAAATTATTAAATGCATCAAAATATAGATTAAATGCCGATAATGTTGAAGCGCCATGCATCAGAAAGATAACCCCGTAAGTAATACGCTTTTTAATACCTAATACAAACGCAAATACTAAGGCTAATTGCAGTGCGCCCATAACATAAGCAGCAACCTCACTCATTCCGCCGATGCCATAAAACTTTTCGAAAATCTTCATACTATGGCCAGGATTGACAAACTTATCTAATGTCCATACCAGCATCACCACAAACACGCCTAAGCGTAAAGAAAGTAACGACCACTGCAGTTTTTTCTGAGTATCATTGCTAATTGATGTTTGCATCTTAATTCCTTAAAAAATATATAAAATAACATCATCTAGGGTCTGTTGACCGTCTAAATAAGCTAAACTGACTGTTACTGAAAATCATCAGCCGTTAATTGACCGAGTAAAACGCAACTATGTTGCACTAGCAGTTATGCCATTTAGATCTAACACAATTAAAATTGGCATAACATGATTGAAATAAACTTGTTAACAACAAGGTCTCTTTCACCAAGTTCATTACAGCAGAAAAAATTATGCCTATTTATCGTTATCCTAATCGTTCACTTACCGCACTCGCTATTAGCCTAGCCCTGTACTCATCAATAACGTCATCAATGGCTACAGCAGCCGAAAAACCTGAATCTATTGAAGTCATTCAAGTATCAGGTAAAGCGATTAACGATAAAGGCATGTCACCTAAAAACAGCACTGTAGATGGCCCATTTGGTGATGGAATAGCATTGAAAGATATCGCACGTTCGGTTACGCCTATCACCAGTGAAATGATTGAACAGCTCAACATCACTGATTTATCTGACATACAAAAAGTCAGCCCAAACAGTTATTCAGCCAGCGGCTTTGGCGCATCAAGCCTACCCACTATTCGTGGTCAGTTAGGTGAGTTATATCAAGACGGTGTGCGTCGCCAAGCGGGCAACAATGGCTTTGGTGTACCCATGTCATTTAACGCTGTCGAGCAAATTGATGTGGTAAAAGGTGCGCCGCCAGTGCTATTAGGCACCAGCCAACGTAACGGTGGATTTGTTAACATACATTCTAAAGTCGCGCCTACTGACGAGCAATTTAATAAGCTCACCCTATCTGGCGGCAGTTGGGATCATTACCGAGCTCAAATAGATGTTGGCACTGACATTGTCGCCAATCAAAGCGGTGTTCGCTTAAGTGCAGAACATATCGATAATGGCAGCTACTACGATTATTCAGGCTTTAAAAGCGACAGTATTTTTGTGGCATTTCGTTTACTGCCAGACGATGCCAGCACCTGGGACATTAATGTCGAATACTATGATGTTGAGTTTACCGACAACGCGGGGATTAACCGTCCAACTCAAGCATTAATCGACAACGGTTTATACGTTACAGGTCAAGGTGTACAACCTAACGGCAGTACTATTGCTGGCGCCAATGCTATCGTATCGCCAACAGGGTTAGTTGAGATAGATCGCAGCCAAGTATTAACCGACCCAGACAATATCAATAACGCCCAAACCTTCTTACTTCACAGTACTTATGTGCGTGAGTTAAGCGATAAAGCGACTTTTAAAAACATTACCTATTATCAGCATTTAGAACGTGAAGAAATTGCTCAAAATAGTTTTGTTGAAATTATTGATGGTGCAGATACTGCACAAAACAGAGTTGAATTAGCCTATAAATGGAGCGATGCTCAAAGCACCATTACTGCGGTGGATATCCGCTACAACAAAGTGTTAGGTTACAGTCAATTTACCACCGAAGCTGACTTACCTATCGATTTAACTGGCCCCATTGAAAACCGCCGTATTCCGCTTACTGCAGCACAACAAGGTCGATTAGTTGAACTGCGCCCTGGTGTGTTTGTGTCACCCGGAGCGCAGTACGATACCAATGCCGATGGCAGCGGCGATTTTTCATTATCTGACACCACTGACTCTACCAGTTGGCAAACCGGTCTAGCCATTCAACATAACAGCCAATGGACAGATAAGTTTTCCACCAGCGTAGGTTATCGTGCCGATTTTTATAATGTAGATGCGCGCGATGCTATTGCCCCACAAGGACAAGTTGCTGCTAGCGATTCGATAAGTGAAATGCTTGAATCTGGTCAAGTCAGTTTGAGCTATCGCCTTAGTGACGATATCACTACCTATGCCAGTGCCAGTTATAACGAATCAACCTCAAACAGCATGGCTGGCGGCACCACGTTAGGCGCCAACAACCAAATTAGTAGCCAAAACTTTGCCACCGAAAATACCTTAACCGAAGTGGGCATTAAATATTCACCCACGGACAGTGCTTGGTATGTTGACGCTGCAGTGTTTGACCAAAAACGCAGTCTACGTAACCGTGATGGCAGCAATACCGGCATTCGCACTAAAGGCTTTGAAGCCCAAGCTTTTTATGATGCCGATCCGTTTTGGTTAAGCGCGGGCTACAGTTATTTAGACGCTCGCTATGATGATTCAGCCAGTAGCCAAGATACGGTACAAGTTGCCGATACATTTGATAACTCAAGACCCGATATCATTCAAGGCACAGGTATTGGCGCACCAAACTTCGCTTCATTTGCACCGTCGGACCGCCGTGTACAAGGCTTACCTGAACAAACGTTCACAATTAATGGCGGAATGTCGATTACTGAGAAATGGAAAGCCGGTTTCTCCGGTCTATATACCAAGAGTTACCCATTGGACTATTTAGCGACTGTGTATATTCGCGATCAATACACGCTTAACATTAACACTCGCTATGATTTTACCGAGCAAACAAGTTTAAGGCTTGACGTCAATAACGTGACTAACCAAAAGAACTGGCGTCCGGTGTTTGAAGGCGGTTATTTCGGATCAACATTGGTTTTTCCTGAACTACCGGTTAACGCTACCCTTACCTTACAGCACTCATTTTAAGGCTATAAATTATGTTTAAAAAAATTGTGTTATTACTGATTGCTGCATCATTAGTGGGATTATTTTTCCACTTTAACTTGCATCAATTACTGACCTTAGAGGGCTTAAAAAGCTCGATGAATGACTTTAGTCAATTACGTGAAGAGTCACCTTTGTTGGTTATTGGCGGGTTCTTTTTATTGTATGTGGCAGTAACAGCATTGTCCTTACCTGGTGCCGCGATTCTTACCATTGCATCGGGTGCCTTATTTGGCATCGTCGAAGGATTAATTATTGCGTCGTTTGCCTCTAGTATCGGCGCAACACTAGCATTTTTAGTGTCGCGTTATTTATTGAGGGATTCAATTAAACAACGTTTTCCTGAGCGCTTAGCGGCTATTGATGCCGGCATTGAAAAAGAAGGTGGCTTTTACTTATTTACCTTACGTTTGGTACCAATATTCCCGTTCTTTTTAATCAACATGTTAATGGGTGTGACCGCCTTTAAATCGTGGACTTTTTACTGGGTAAGCCAAGTTGGTATGTTTTTAGGCACCTTTGTTTACGTTAATGCCGGTACCCAGCTGGCACAAATTGACAGCTTATCGAACATTTTATCGTTTAACCTTATTGTGTCATTTGCACTATTAGGTTTATTCCCCATTATTGCAAAAGGTATTGTTAACATGATCAAAAAACGTCGCGTATACAGCAAATGGACCAAGCCAGCTAAATTTGATCGCAACATGATTGTGATTGGCGCAGGTGCTGGTGGCCTAGTAACCAGTTATATTGCTGCCGCAGTCAAAGCTAAAGTGACCTTAATTGAAGCCGGCGAAATGGGCGGCGACTGTTTAAACTATGGCTGTGTGCCGAGTAAAGCGATTATTAAGAGCGCTAAAATTGCTCAACAAATAAGAAACGCCCATCATTACGGCTTAGAAGACAGTACTCCTGAATTTTCATTTAAAAAAGTCATGGCGCGCGTGCATCAAGTGGTTGCCGATATTGCTCCTCACGACAGTGTTGAGCGTTACACCAACTTAGGTGTCGACGTAGTTAAAGGCTATGCCAAATTAGTTGACCCATGGACAGTTGAAATTAGCCACCCAGACGGTCACACCAGCCGCTTAACCGCGCGCAGCATTGTTATCGCCACAGGTGCTCGTCCGTTTGTGCCACCGTTACCAGGCATAGAAGAAGTTGGTTATGTCACCAGTGATACCTTGTGGGACGAGTTTGCAAAACTCGATACAGCACCACAAAAATTAGTGGTACTAGGCGGCGGCCCAATTGGCTCAGAACTGGCACAAAGCTTTGCCCGTCTTGGTTCACAAGTGACTCAAGTTGAAATGGCTGAGCGCATCATGATCAAAGAAGATCTTGAAGTGTCTGAGTTTGCGACCCAAGCCTTGCAAAAAAGTGGTGTGAATATTTTAACCTCACACCAAGCGCTGCGCTGCGAACTGCGTGACGGTAAAAAATATCTTATCGTTAAACATCAAGAGCAAGAGTTAGCGTTAGAATACGACCAACTATTATGTGCAGTCGGTCGTAGTGCTCGCTTAAGCGGTTACGGGTTAGAAGAGTTAGGCATTGAAACAAACCGCACTATCGTCACCAATGAATACTTAGAAACCTTATACCCAAATATCTATGCGGCAGGTGACATTGTTGGGCCTTATCAATTTACTCACGTAGCAGCACATCAAGGCTGGTACGCAGCAGTCAATGGACTGTTTGGTCATTTGAGAAAGTTTAAAGTGGATTACCGCGTTATCCCATGGACTACGTTTATCGATCCAGAAGTGGCTCGTGTGGGTATTAATGAATATGAAGCCAAACAGCAAGGTATTGATTACGAAGTGACTCGCTTTGATTTTGCCGAGCTTGATCGTGCCATTACCGACAGTGCTACCGAAGGGTTTATTAAAGTGATTACCCCTAAAGGTAAAGATAAAATATTAGGTGTGACCGTGGTGTCTGAACACGCTGGCGACTTAATTGCTGAATTTGTGCTGGCGATGAAGCACGGCTTAGGGCTTAACAAGATTCTAGGCACCATACACAGTTACCCAACATGGGCTGAAGGCAACAAGTACGCTGCGGGTGAATGGAAGCGTAACCACGCTCCGGAAACCGTATTGCGCTGGTTAGAAAAATACCACACTTGGCGTCGTGGCTAACCCTACAGAGTAATCGCTAAGGCTCGTGAAAATGGGCCTTAGATTATTGCTCCTAAAAAGATGAAACTTAAGTAAATGCTCTTGATTATGACGCTTAGAAAATAACTCGAGATAACGGTTCTTACAAACTCAAAGTAGGTCTCAGATAATGAAAAAATTAACACGATGTACTCAATCGTTTGTACTGACAGTCGGTCTATTGCTGAGCTTGCTTGGCAGTAATGCGGCTATTGCTGCAGTGGATGAGTCTGAAGCGCTTTCTGATGCGAATCGTCTTGTGCAGACCCAGACGAAAATGGTGCTACATGATGAGTGGAACACCTTACTCAACCGTCATGTTAAACCGATTAATTCAGGTCACAGTAGCGCGATAGATTACGCAGCGACACAACAAGATCGAGCCATATTGACCGGGTATCTCAACCAACTGAGTCAGATAACCCAAGCTGAATTTGATGCTTGGGACAAAGAATCGCAATTGGCATTTTTAATCAATGCTTACAACGCGTGGACCGTGGAACTTATCTTAACTAAATACCCTGATATAGACTCAATCAAAGAGTTAGGCGGGTTATTTAGCTCACCTTGGGATAAAAGTTTTATTCCATTATTAGGTAAAACCCGCAGCCTTAATGATATTGAGCACACACTCATTCGTGGTAGCGATCGTTACAACGACCCAAGGATCCACTTCGCGGTAAACTGTGCCAGCATTGGTTGCCCTGCACTGCGTGAAGAAGCCTACACAGGCGCTAAACTCGAACTGCAATTAACCGAGCAAACTGAACGTTTTCTTGCCGATAATAGCCGAAATTATGCCAAGGGAGACAGCTTGTATTTGTCTTCTATCTTTAAATGGTATGGCGATGACTTTACCAAAGGGTTTCGTAACACTCATTCGATTGAAGCGTTTTTACTGCTTTATTCTAATAGTGATAAAGGTGTTCTGACACTTACGCCAGCACAGCGTCAAGCGGCAGAAAAACAACAACTTGATATTGAATTTTTAGATTATGACTGGTCACTTAATGTTGCTGGCTAATTTACGCTGGCAGCATATCGTTAGCACAGCCTTTTACTGCAACCTTATAAAATCTAAGGTTGCAGTAAGCTTTGGGCTTAGTGCTTTTTTGCTTACTGCTAGTCTTTGGGCTGGTATGGCTAATGCATCTAGCAACGGTGTTGTAAATGTTGCAGACAAGCCGTCAGCACGAATTCAAACATCAACATCAATCCGCGAGTCTGCTCAAACATCAGTTCAAGCATCAGTTAAAACAGCACAAACATCAAAGTCATCATGGCCAGAGGTTGAATCTCGAGGCGCTAATCAAGATGTGTACTTTCATGCTTGGGGTGGCGATCCGCAAATAAATCGTTATATTCAATGGGCCGCGAAACAAGTTAAGCAGCAATATCAGATCAATTTACACCATGTAAAACTCACCGACACCAGCGAAGCGGTCAGCCGAGTATTAGCCGAAAAATCAGCAAGCAATGATCATCAAGGCCAAGTCGATTTAGTGTGGATTAACGGTGAAAATTTTGCCGCCATGGCCAAGCATCAACTGCTAGCGCCAAATTGGGTTACGCAATTACCCAACTTTGGTTTAACCGATCCAGATAACAATCCCGCGATGACCCGTGACTTTGGCGTGCCAACACAAGGGATGGAAGCACCATGGGGTAAAGCTGCGCTGACGTTTTACTACGACAGCATAGTGACCACATCACCACCGCAAACTTTGCAACAACTAAGCCTATGGGCCAAACAACACCCAGGCAGATTCACCTACCCTAAGCCACCTGACTTTTTAGCCACCAGCTTTTTAAAGTACGCCTTAATTGTACTGAACAACTCACAACCTGGGGCGATTAAAAATCTGCTTTATCAACCCGCAACAACGCAAAGCCAGGCTTTGTTATTACCGGTATTGTGGCAATATTTAGATGAGCTACATCCGCATCTATGGCGCAAAGGTCAACACTTTATGTCCAGTGGCATGGAGCTACGTCGCTTAATCGGCGATGGTGAAATTGCCCTAGCGTTTACCTTTTCAGCCGCCGAAATTCCCGCGGCCGTTGCACGTTTTGAATTACCCGACAGCAGTCGTAGTTATCGTATGCAAGATGGCAGTTTGAGTAATATTCACTTTATCGCCATTCCCTATAATGCCGCTCACCTGGACAGCGCTAAATTGGTAGTCAATTTTTTACTGAGTCCACAAGCTCAAGCACACAAACAGCAAGCGAATATATGGGGCGACACCAGCGTGTTAGCACTATCAAAGCTGACAGCCGAACAGCAAACTTGGTTTGAGCCACCCGCTCAGTCACATCCCAGTGCCACTATTGCTAACCAAGCAATCAGCCCAGCGTTAAGTGAGCCAGATCCAAGTTGGAGTAAGGTTATTACAAAGCTATGGTTACAACGCTATGGAGTGATGCAATGAACACGGTAGCCAAGCTGTTCAATCCAATTGTGCGCTTCAGTCCATTTATGATGATGGCTTTGTTACTGATCCCGGTATTGGGTGGGTTAATTGGCGTTATTCTGCCTGCATTTGGTTGGATCCCAGCACTGGATCAAACCTATTTTAGCCTGAATGGTTTTAGCCAATTATGGCAAACACCAGGCATTGGCCACATGGCGTTATTGAGTATCACCACCAGCTTTGTTAGCACCTTGTTGGCCTTTTTAATCACAATATTGATCCTAGCAAGTTACTTTACCAGCCCGTGGCTGGGTTATATTCAACGCCTTTTAGGGCCAATTCTGGTTATCCCTCATGCTGCCGCGGCCATTGCTATTGGATTTCTGATTACCCCGTCGGGCATGTTGTCTCGCTTGGTATCGCCTTGGTTAAGTGGTTGGGATGCACCACCCGATTGGCTATATCCACACGATGCGATGGGACTGAGTATTATTCTAGGCGTGACCTTAAAAGAACTGCCTTTTTTATTGCTGATGGCGCTAGGCGTATTAGCACAACCCGACCTTGGGCAAACACTACGGGCGCAACATAAAGTGGCATTGAGTTTAGGTTATTGCCCAATGACAGCATTTTTAAAAGTGGTGTTGCCAAGCCTGTATCCTCACTTACGCTTGCCAATATTGGCAGTATTGGCTTACGCCAGTGCCAGTGTAGAAATCCCCTTAATTTTAGGCCCCAACAATCCGCCGACATTGGCTGTAGCGATTATGCAGTGGTTTCATGACGTGGATTTAAGTTTACGGATCAAAGCGTCTGCGGGGGCGATATTACAAATTCAACTGACGTTATTCGTATTAGCCTGCTGGTGGTTACTGGAACGCTTGGTGAGTCGATTCGCTCAATCGATGTTAACCAATGGCCAGCGCGAATACGGCGGCGCTATCATCCAAAAGATAACCCATGTCATCACCGCCTTAATGTTGACCATCATAGGTTTGGCATTAGTGGGAATGCTGTTGTGGTCTTTTGCTGGCTTTTGGCATTTCCCTGATGCCTTGCCGCAACAATTTGTAATGCTGCACTGGCAAACGGCATTGCAACAAATGCACACGCCACTTATCGACACGGTACTGATTGCCCTCTGCGCAACCGCCCTAGCGATAACCTTAACCTTACTCACTTTAGAAGCGGAGCAGCACAGCGGAAAACCGCTATCGCTGCTGGGCAGTGTATTAATTTATCTGCCCTTGCTTATTCCAAGTATCGCGTTTTTATTTGGTTTGGTGTGGTTACTTGAGCAAGTAAACAGTCAACATACCTTTATCAATGTGGTACTGGCCCATTTGTTATTTGTATTACCCTATGTGTTTTTATCGTTGGCCAGTAGCTATCGTCGTTTAGACCCACGCTTTAGTATTGTTGCGGCCAGTCTTGGGGCCACCAAAGCAAAAATATTTTTCCGGATTAAACTGCCCATGCTAATTGGGCCGATATTCATTGCTTGCGCATTAGGTTTAGCCATTAGCTTTAGCCAATACTTACCAACCTTACTCACTGGTGGTGGACGCATCAACACCATTACCACTGAAGCTGTTTCGCTCGCCAATGGAGGAAGCCGCAGGATCAGTGCAGTATATGCGTTAATGCAAATGATCCTCCCAGCTTTAGGTTTTTTACTGGCTTGGCTATTGCCTAAAATGTTAGTCAAACACCACCAACAAGGATAATAATGCAAACATTCGCGAGTACAGCCAACGGCTCAAATACCACCTCAACATCAGAACTCACCATTGATGGGCTGATCTTGCGTCGTCAGCAACAAAACTTATTATCATTAAGCGCGACCATTCGTGGCGGTGAAATATTGACTATTATGGGCCCATCTGGCAGCGGCAAATCAACGCTATTAAACTGGTTAACTGGCATGTTGCCAGCGGGATTTAGTGCTGAAGGTCAGTTACATTTAAACGGCCAAAATATCACCACAACAGCCAGTCATCTACGCCATATTGGTTTGCTCTACCAAGACCCATTATTATTTCCGCATTTATCCGTGGCAGGAAACATCGGCTTTGCCATGCCGCCAAGCCCCAAAGCACAGCGACAAGCCGCAATTAGTGAAGCGTTAACCCAAGTGGGTCTGGGTGGATTAGAACAACGTGACCCGCAAAGTTTATCTGGCGGTCAGCAAGCTAGGGTGGCATTGCTGCGGGTATTGCTTAGCCAACCCAAAGCCATATTATTAGACGAGCCCTTTAGTAAGCTAGACAGTCAGTTACGTCAAGAAACCCGACAATTAGTATTTGATCAAATACGCCAGCATCAGCTACCTGCCATTATGGTGACTCACGATCAAACAGATGCTGATGCAGCTCAAGGTAAAGTCATCTCACTTTGAGTTGTGGTACTAAATGACTAAAACCCTACTCAAATAGAAAGTACTGTAATCAACTGTACTGATGTAGGTAATACACAGATAGCTAAAAAATAGATAAGTCGTGACATAACAAACTCGCGACTTTAAAAAATTGAACAGATAATCAAGAGATTAATTGGAATGACATCATGTTAGATAGATTTATCACCCCAGTAATAAAGCCACTGTTAGCCCCAGTTGTGCTGCTACTAGACAAAAAGAATGTCCATCCCGATCAGCTCACATTGGTCGGTTTCGGTTTAGGCATGTTGGCAGTACCGTTACTGGCATTACAACTTTGGTATGGCGCCTTGTTTTTTATCGCACTGAATCGGATTATCGACGGACTCGATGGCGCCCTTGCCCGTCACCAAAAACACACCAGTGCCGCAGGTGGCTATTTAGATATTTGTGTCGACTTTCTGTTTTATGCGGCCATTCCGCTAGGATTCGCCTTGGCCAACCCTAATGAAAATGCCTTAGCCGCGGCAGTATTGTTAACCGTATTCATTGGCACAGGCTCAAGCTTTTTAGCCTTTGCCATACCGGCCGAAAAGCTGAATCTGCCTCGACCACAATTTGCCAATAAGAGCTTTTACTTTTTAAACGGCTTAACTGAAGGCACCGAAACCATCGCCTTCTTTGTCGCATTTTGTTTGTGGCCGGCTTATTTCCCAGAACTTGCCTATAGCTTTGCATTTTTAGGCGCAATTACCATTTTCACCCGTATACATGGTGGCTATCACACTCTGAAAAATCATACGTTGAAAAAAAACACTTCAGTTAATCAATCTCAACGAGGTAAATCAACATGATGGACGATATTTCATCCATTCGACTCGGGGCATTTTTAACGATATTGATAATCATGCTTTTACTGGAGTTTTGGTTGCCTGCTAGGCATTTGCCCAATAGAGCCAACGCACCGAAACCAGCTACGCGTTGGGTAGGCAATATCGGTATATTGGTTATTTCAGCAATAGCAGCCCGAATGGTATTACCAATAGGATTAGCAGGTATTGCACTGTACTGTCAGCAACAACAATGGGGACTGTTCAATTATATTGCATTACCTGATTGGGCTAGCATCACCATAAGCTTATTGTTATTAGACCTGCTTATTTATTGGCAACACAGGCTGTTTCATCGTGTCCCATTATTGTGGCGATTACATAAAGTTCATCATGCTGACGTTCATGTCGACAGTACGACTGCGTTGCGATTTCACCCACTAGAAATTATCGCCAGCATTGGGGTTAAAGCATTAGCGATCATCCTACTAGGGGTACCAGCCAGTGCAGTGATCTTATTTGAGATTTTATTAAATGGTTTAGCCATATTTAACCATGCCAATATCCGACTATCACCAAGGCTAGAACGCGTCGTCAGAACCGTATTAGTAACTCAAATATTGCACCGAATTCATCACAGCCAAATAATGTGCGAAACCAACAGCAACTTTGGTTTTAGTATTGTGTGGTGGGATCGTCTATTTGGTACTTATTCTGCTAAGGCCAGTAAAGCAGACGAGGATATCGACATAGGATTAATTGAATACCAAAACGCGAAACAAAACGCTTGGTTAACAGGGTTGCTATGGATGCCGTTTACCCATAAAAAATAACGGTTTACGTTGTTCTTGACCAGCACTAATGATTAAGCAATAAACAGAATAATACTACGATCTTATTTAATTTATAAATAGGACTTGGTACGGTTAAAGGTCAAAGATTAGAAGTATTTATTATGCATTTTTGTGATATGTGACTGCTGAAGCACTTGATTAATCGATGATAGTTTATCAAAATATTATTAATATATTGCTAAAGGATAAAGATACTATGATCGGTTTTACCCAAAGTTTGAAAACTAAAATAGCCGACTTAGAACACCAATTAGTCACTCATAAACAGCAACATTCAGATGAATTAAATCAATTACAACAGACTATTACGCAATTAAGCCAGCAATTAAACCATTCTAATAGCCAATCTGAATACGATACCGCACGCGCTAATTTACAATTGCTGGGCGCAACAATGCTCAATGATATTCGCGACACCACCTTGGCAAACTCAATTAAGTTAGACGAAGAAAAACAAATGCTATCTGAATTAGATAAGTTATTTAATCAAACACATGTCGCGATTGGCAACTTAAAAAAACGAGCTGGGCATCTAAATGACCATGCAGAAAAAAGCATGGCTACTGCCGCAGAATTAAGTCTTTCGGCTAATGGAATAAGTAGTTTAGTTTCATCTATCCAGCAAATTTCAGAACAAACCAATCTACTTGCTCTTAATGCAGCCATTGAAGCAGCACGAGCTGGTGATGCAGGCCGTGGCTTTGCAGTGGTGGCAAGCGAAGTGCGCCAACTGGCCAGTAATGCTCATGATGCCAGCGCTAATATTGAAAAATTAGTCGCCACAGTTATTGAACAAACTGAACAAATTAAGAATGTAGTCATTACCAACCAAACTTGCTCTAGGGATATTGCTGTATCTTCAGAACAAATTGATCAAGTGGTGACTGATGTATTACAAAGCTCAGGCGTGATGAAACGAGTCATTGGAGAAGCCTCTATGACTGCTTTCTTAACCACGGTAAAACTAGATCACAGCGTATGGAAAAGTAATGTATACAGCGTGTTGGCAAATAAAGATCTAAATGCCAGTGTTAATAGCCACACTGAATGCAGACTTGGTAAATGGTATTACAAAGGCGAAGGTCAAAATTTTGCCAGTTTATCCAGTTTTAAAACTATCGAACAACCACATACAACCGTACACAGTGCAGGTAAAGCAGCTGTTATAGCCATGCAGTCGGGTAATGAGTCGACTATTTTGGCTCATCTTGAAACCATGGAACAGGCCAGTATCAATGTGGTTCGCGCAATCGATCATTTGCTCACGCAAAGCCAGCAGTAAAATTAACCTCACAACTTCATGAGCCTACAAAATAAATAATATCGTGTTGCATGATTTCCCCTCTAAATAACGTCAATGACACTTTAATCTGCAATCCTGAGGCTAGCGCCTTGGATTGAGGTTATTGTGCTGTCATTAATTAAGGTTAAAAAGAGCAACCACTTCCAATTACTATGGATTAAATTAGCCATAATAGAATAATATCAACACGAGGTTTAGCCACAAATAACCAATTAATGGGTCAATAAAATCACTGTCAGTTTTCACTAATTTATCGAGCTCATGGTATATTAGCGCCCATTCGAATTTGCTTATTCAGTTAAGGTTTACACATGAAAATCGGTATTATTGGCGCAATGGAGCCAGAAGTTGTTCATTTAGTTCAAGCTATTGTAGAACCAGTACATACAACAATTGCTGGCATCGAATTTATTAGCGGCACCATTGCCGGTAAAGACGTGGTTGTGACCCGCTCAGGTATCGGTAAAGTAGCAGCCAGTATTGCAACCACATTATTAATCGAAAAGTTTGCCGCAACCCATGTGATTAACACCGGTTCTGCTGGCGGTTTTGTCGATTCATTGGCAATTGGCGATATTGTCATTTCATCAGAAGTGCGTCATCACGATGTAGACGTCACAGCATTTGGTTATGAAATTGGCCAAATGGCTCAGCAACCTGCGGCATTTATGCCAGATAGCATCTTAGTCAATGCGGCCAAAAGTGCTGTCGCTGAATTAGGTGAAGTTAAGGCAATTGAAGGGTTAATTTGTACTGGCGACAGCTTTATTTGCGATCCTGTACGCACAAAAATCATGCGTGAAAACTTTCCAACGATGGCAGCTTGTGAGATGGAAGGCGCAGCGATTGCACAAGTATGTCACCAGTTTAACGTGCCATTTGTGGTTATTCGCTCGCTATCAGACAATGCAAACAATGACTCACCCGTTGATTTTGACTCGTACATTATCAAAGCAGGTATGCATTCAGCAATGATGGTTATCGCGCTATTACAACAGCTGTAATCGGTCTACACTTAGCTCGGACTCGCTATGGGCCGAGCTAAGCAGGCTTCATTAACAATACAACAGCACATTATTGAGTCTCTATGGTCAATCAATTATTTAATCCTCAATTACTGAGCCAAGACGGCGGATTGCTTCAGAGCTGTTGTATTTTATTTTGCGCATTAATATTGGCTCGGTTTGCTCCTATTCCTAGAGAGCTGCAACCATTATTATGGTTTAACCGTTTAGCGGTATTAATTTCCAGTAAGGTTAACCACCCAGACCGAGCTGTGAGCCAACAACTTATCGCTGGGATTTTAGCCACACTTATTTTGATAGTACCTAGCGGGATTATCGTCAGTTTTTTACTCAGCCTTGCCGCCTACCCATGGTTTTTTGAGCTAATCATCTTGTATTTTTGTTTATGCGACTCAGCATTTAAACCCGTGGCTGAAAAGGTCGTTACAGCAATAAAAACCGGCAATAAGCAAGACGCAAAACAACTACTCACCCCATGGGTACGTCAGAATACTCAAGTGTTATCTGAAGTCGGTTTAAGTAAAACCACCATTGAAAAACTTTTTACCACTCCCATTTACGGCACCTTAGCGACTATATTGTTTTTTAGCTTAGGCGGCGCTACCATGGCATTAGTGGTGCGGATGTTAAGACAACTAGAACATTGCTGGCCACCATATCATCCACATTTTCACATTTTTTCGAGTTTTGTAGGCCAATTCAATCGGGTAATTTTTTTCATACCAACCTTATTATGGCATTGCTCGTTAGCGATTCAGTTTGGGCAACTGGGTATTAGGTCTATTTTTTCGCAGCCAATATCAGCTCAAACCAATAAAAATCAATTGAATAATCATTACAGCAGCTATGCATTAGCGGCTAAGTTATTGAAGATAGAGCTTGGTGGCCCCCAGCAATTTATCGAAAATGGTAAGACAATTCGGGTCGATTTACCGAAAGTAAAAGCGGGTCCCTTGCCAGATCATCGCTACATAAGCCAAGCAATCACAGTGACACAAACCGCGAACCTATTCTGGATAAGCTTAACGTTATTATTGCCATTAATATGGACAGGATTAAGATTACTTTAAACGTATAAATCTTGTTTTAAACAGGCTATTATTTAGCAATTATGAATCAATATTTGTCTATTTTGTCTGTGCGTCATATTCGCTTGTTAATATAAGAATATTACATCACAAGGTCATTGCATTTTTACAACATATTAACCTTTTAAATAACAAAAAATTGATTATTGTCTGCTTAAAAACCTGTTTAGGAATATCGCTTTGTTGAACAACTTACATGTATCGTTAACGACTCCGGCATTATTATTCCCGGCAATTTCCTTATTGCTATTGGCCTACACAAATCGATTTTTTTCATTAGCGGCATTAATCCGCCAACTCAGTAACGACAAAAAACCAGTGCAAGGCGAGCAAATTAAAAATTTACGCCAACGCATCATTATCATCCGAAAAATGCAAGAAGCCGGTGTCAGCAGCTTTGCCCTATGTGTGTTTTGTATGATTTTGATTTATGTTGGTTTTAACCAAATTGGTTCGATAGTTTTTGGGTTAAGTTTATTGTTGTTATTGTATTCGTTAATTTTATCTGTAATCGAGATCCGTATTTCAGTAGATGCTCTGACTATTCACCTTGAAGAGTTAAGTAAATGAGTCAGTGGATTTACTTTTTTGATTTATGTGGTACTGCGGTATTTGCCCTTTCGGGAGCGTTAGCCGCGGGTAAACATCGTATGGACCCCTTTGGCGTTATCGTGTTGGCTTCTGTTACAGCAATTGGTGGCGGCAGTATTCGCGATGCGCTAATAGGTGCTACACCGGTTTTTTGGATCCGCGATCCTAACTATATTCTTGTCATTCTTGCGACCGTAATAACCTGCTTAGTGTTAGTGCGAAAACCGCATA
Source organism: Shewanella sp. AC91-MNA-CIBAN-0169 (assembly GCF_040310165.1). NCBI lineage: Bacteria > Pseudomonadati > Pseudomonadota > Gammaproteobacteria > Alteromonadales > Shewanellaceae > Shewanella > Shewanella sp. AC91-MNA-CIBAN-0169. The sequence goes on along the minus strand of NZ_JBEOPM010000023.1, from coordinate 18,706 downwards.
AATTACCGCCACGCTCATTATCTATTGCCGATGCACTCGGTTTAGCACTATTTACCGTAATTGGTGCGGAAAAAGCCTTATTACTCGGATTATCTGGTATGGTCGCGGTGGTAATGGGATTAATAACCGGTGTCGGTGGTGGTATTATCCGAGATTTGTTATGTCGGCAAATTCCAATGGTGTTGCGAACGGAAATTTACGCAACCGCTTCCATCGTTGGAGGGATCTGTTATACCTTAAGCATATTTGTCGGCATGGATAGCATGACATCGATGTTGATCGCTATGTTCAGCACGCTAATCATCCGTCTGAGTGCTATCCGCTGGCACTTATCTTTACCGGCTTTTGATTTGAAAACAAAGAGAATTTAATGTGCGAATAATCTTCATATTATGCTGTTTGCTATTGAGCTTTCCGAGCAAAGCCAATATTGGTGATATGCCACGAGAACAACAACTCGCGATGCAATACATGGAAGCGCTTACGGATCATGACTATACCGTCCTGCGTCGTTTCTACTCTCGCGACACGGTATTTTACGATAAAACAGCCAATACTACTTACACTGGCGGTCGGCATATTATTGCGTTTTTACAGCGGGCTCATGAAGGTGTATTAGAATACCGTTTAAACGTAGAACACATGTTTAATACCGGCTCTCTCGTGGTGATAATAGGCAGTTATCGATTACGAGGCCCCGGCGATCAATATGGTAAACCCGGTAAAATTATCGACCTTGCGGTACCAGGTGTCACCACACTAAAATTTGATAACAATACTGAGCGTTTAATTGAGCAAATGGACTTAATGGACTATCAAACCATGTCTGATCAACTTGAGTCTCAGTAGTGTTGCACGTATAAATTAGCCATAAATTAACCATGGTTCAGACATAAAAAAACGGCTTACATTATAAGCCGTTTTTTATTCGCTAACATCCGTGATTACTTTAAAATCACTTTAGCAAATTTGCGTTTACCCACTTGGAATACCGCTTCAAGACCTGCATTAAAAATTTGGCGACTGTCTTCAATCTTCTCGCCGTCCATTTTAACTGCGCCTTGCTTAATCATCCGCATACCGTCAGAGGTTGAACCCACAAGGCCTGCATCTTTAAGTAAGTTAGCAATAGCTAACCCGTCGCCCGCTTCTAATACCACTTCTTCGATGTCATAAGGGATGGCACCTTTTTGGAAACGGTCGATAAAAGCTTGATGCGCCGCTTGTGCTTGCTCTTCATCATGAAAACGAGCAATGATTTCTTTGGCTAACAAAATCTTGATGTCGCGTGGATTTGTGCCATTTTCAACGTCTAACTTGAATTGGGCTAACTCAGTTAACGGACGGAATGACAACAGTTCAAGATAACGCCACATTAAGTCATCAGAAATCGACATCAGTTTGCCAAACATTTCGTTGGCAGGCTCGCTCACACCAATATAATTATGCGCCGATTTAGACATTTTCTTAACGCCATCTAACCCTTCAAGCAATGGCATCATGATGACAGTCTGCGGCTTTTGGCCTTCAGATTTTTGCAGTTCACGACCCATAAGCAGGTTAAACTTTTGGTCTGTACCGCCTAATTCAACATCGGCTTTCAATGCAACCGAATCGTAACCTTGTAATAAAGGGTACATAAATTCATGAATCGCAATAGATTGACCTGATGCATAACGCTTTTTAAAGTCATCGCGTTCCATCATTCGGGCAACAGTTTGCTGTGATGCTAAGCGGATCATGCCAGCAGCGCCTAATGGCTCTAACCAGCTAGAATTAAATTCGATGCGGGTTTTTGCAGGGTCCAAAATTTTATAGACCTGCTCTTTATAGGTTTCGGCGTTAGCAAGCACTTGTTCACGAGTCAGTGGCGGACGGGTGCTGTTTTTACCACTAGGATCACCGACCATACCGGTAAAATCACCAATCAAGAAAATCACTTCGTGACCAAGCTCTTGAAAAGTACGCATTTTATTCAAGATGACCGTGTGGCCTAGGTGAATGTCCGGAGCGGTAGGATCTGCACCTAACTTGATGCGTAAGGGACGCCCTTCTTTCAGTTTCTCAAGCAAATCCGCTTCAAGTAATATCTCATCGGTACCGCGCTTAATCTCTGCCAATACTTGATCTAAATTCGCCATCTCTACTGCAACTCCCAGGGCTTGCACAAAAAATAAAGAGGTCTATGTTACTTGTTAGCCACAGCAAATGAAAGAGTGTACACTTAGCCGATAATAACGAAAGAGAGAAATTGGTAACAGAGTCAATGGCAAAGCTTCTTACTTTATTCACATTGCTGCCAAAAGCACATCAAATCACATTATCTTTATTGGTGATTCTAACGACAATTATTCTGATGTTTCCATCGGAAGACGCTCAAGCATCTAAACAAACCCAACTGGTAAGTCAATCTGCTGACAAATCAGACATAGAAACCAATAAACGTTATGATATTCCATTAGCCTTTCGCAGCCCAACACCACCGGGTAATAATGACAGTGTCGCTGAAGATGAATCGATTGATTTCATATCAAATGATGCCCTTGCATCACGTGATAATAGCGAAGAAGTAAACAGCGGCGAAACCCCTGACGATGAAGCGTTTGCCCATCATCTTGCCATGTTGCAAACAAGTACCTCTGATATTGATGGCATGATCAATGACATCGATCAGCAAGTTGCCACTCAAAAAGCCAAATTAAAACAACAAGCGGCTAATGATGATTATAGCGTTGAATACTATGAAGTGGCTAAAGGCGATACCTTAGGCGGTTTATTTAGCCGTGCAGGACTCAGCGCGAAAGATGTTTATGACATTACCCAATTACCCTTAGCGAAAAAGAATCTACTAAAAATCATGCCAGGCGAAGAAATCGCCATCAGTAAAAATGCTCAAGGTGAATTACAAGAATTAACCTATCGCATGGATAAAGTGTCGACATTAATTATCAGTCAACACAATGAGCAATACAAAGAAACCGTTAACACTAAAGAAGTCGTTAATCGCACCTCGTTTATTAGCGCCAATATCAAAAGTAACTTTTGGAATGCCGCTGCCGATGCAGGCTTGTCTGGTAACCACATTATGGAATTGGCCAATATTTTTGGTTGGGATGTCGACTTTGCTCTAGATATTCGTAAAGGCGATCACTTTTCGTTGTTATTTGAACAAGAATACGCCGACGGTCAATTTTTGCGTAATGGCAATATTCTCGCAGCAGAGTTTATTAACCAAGGTGAACGCTACACCGCAGTGCGTTATACCGACGGTGAATACTATTCTGAAAATGGCAGTAGCATGCGCAAAGCTTTTTTGCGTTCGCCAGTAGACTTTAAATACGTCAGTTCTAACTTTAACCCCCGTCGCTTACATCCGGTAACAGGCCAAGTTAAAGCCCACCGCGGTGTCGATTATGTTGCTGCCATTGGCACGCCGATTAAAGCGGCAGGTAAAGGTAAAGTGGTTGAGGCCGGTTATAACCAGTTTAATGGCAACTATGTCTTCATTAAGCACAACGAAACCTACACCACTAAGTATTTGCATTTAACTAAGCGCAAAGTAAACCGTGGTGAAACGGTTAAACAAGGCCAAATAATCGGTACTCTGGGTAAAACAGGCCGAGTCACTGGCGCTCACTTACATTACGAATTTATTGTAAATGGGGTTCATCGCAATCCACGAACCATCGATTTACCTAAATCAATGCCAATTGATAGCAGAGAGAAGAACAAATTCGCTGCACTCAGCAAGCAATTGATGACGCAACTAAAATCAAATCAACAACAGCAATTGGCAAGTAATTAATAAGCGGTTTTATTGCTGTTAACAGAGAGTCACTTCATGTCTAAGCCAGAGTATTTTATCGGTCTAATGTCAGGCACAAGCATGGATGGTGTAGATGCAGTATTGGTTGATTTTTCGGCCGAACATCCTGTGCTAATCGCCAACCATACAGAAGCCATTCCTGCGCATTTATTAAAAGGCTTACAGCGTTTATGTCAACCCGAAACAGATGAAATTAACCGCTTAGGTAGGCTCGATCGCAGTGTCGGCAAACTGTTTGCTCAGGCAGTAAATCACTTATTGGCAAAATCAACAGTGACTGCCGCTGAGGTGATCGCGATTGGTTCACATGGACAAACCGTGCGTCACATGCCCAATTTAGAAATGGGTTTTACCTTGCAAATTGGCGATCCAAACACCATTGCCATTGAAACCGATATCGATGTTATTGCTGATTTTAGACGTAAAGATATCGCCCTTGGCGGCCAAGGCGCACCGTTAGTTCCGGCGTTTCATCAACAAGTGTTTGCTCAGTCTGGTCATTCAAGAGTTATTTTAAACATTGGCGGCATTGCCAATGTTACTTATTTACCCGGCAATAGTGAGCAAGTATTAGGCTTTGATACTGGCCCAGGTAACAATTTAATCGATGCCTTTATTCAACAAAACTTAAACCAACCTTTTGATGAAGATGGTGCTTGGGCAGATTCTGGCACCACCCACCCAGACTTACTCAAGCAGCTATTATCACACTCTTATTTTTCACTAGCCTATCCCAAAAGCACTGGCAGAGAGTTATTTAATCAAGCTTGGCTTGAACAACAACTCGCTGACTATAGCCATTTAGATCAACAAGACATTCAATCCACTTTACTTGACCTTACCTGTCACAGTATTGCTAATGACATTAATAAATTGTCACCGACTGGCGAATTGTTTGTTTGCGGCGGTGGTGCGTTAAATAAAGCCTTAATGCAGCGACTAGCCACTTTGGTTCCCGGTTATAAAGTCGATACTACCAGCGCCTTAGGTGTTGATGCTAAGTGGGTTGAAGGGATTGCCTTTGCATGGCTAGCAATGCGTTATCACCATGATTTACCCGCCAACTTACCGGCCGTCACGGGTGCGTCACGTGCTGCTATATTAGGTGGTCGCTTTAAAGCAAGATAAATACACCAATATGTGCGGTTTACTTTTGCAATTGTGGCCTCAATGTTATGATGCCCACAAATTTGCTCAATCGTTTGAAATTGGGCAAAGCCGTAACTTAAGATGAGAGTCAATATGAGCAACAAAACCAAAAGTGTGTCTGAACTGATGAATCTAACGCCAGAAGGCCGTTACGATTATATGGTTGAGCAAATTAAAGCAGAAAAAATCATTTGGACACTTCAAGACCAAGATGGTTGCGTCATGCTAACTACAGAAGATGAAGATTGCATTCCAATGTGGCCTTCTGAAGAAACAGCTGCACTTTGGGCAGTTGATGAATGGAAAGACTGTGAACCATTAGCCATTCCACTAGACGAGTTTCAAGAACGTTGGGTGAGCGGCATGGAAGATGATGATTTATTTATCGCTGTGTTCCCAGTACAAGAAGACTTAGGTGTCGTTGTGCCACCGTTTGAAATGAACGAACGTATTTCGCCAAAGAAACAACAAAAGCATTAATGTGTTATGACAATAATCAGCTCGGAATCAAACCAAATAGATAAAGTAACGGTCAAACCACGTTTACCAAAACGACTTATCGGTTTAATGGTTATTTATACATTATCGTCTGTCAGTGGATTAATGGCCGCCAGCTCACTATCAGAGTTAAGTGCAATGTTATGCATTTTGACCTTGATGATGGTATTGGCAATTATCGGTCGCCAGAAAGCAGGTTTATATCTACTGCGGGTTTATTGTCTGTTGCAACTGCTGTTGTATAGCCTATTACCGATCATAATGTATGACCCAGATAATTTGGTTGCCGGACCAACGACATTTGATTTTGGTTTATTTCAAGCCGTAGTGCCTGATTGGCTTATATACTCAGTGCTGATTACCCTAGGTATTATACAAGTGTGGATTAGCTTTAATGCCAAAGTGAAAGCGTGGTTTAAACCGCGGATGAACCTCAACATTATAAGTAGCTAATCATCGATTGTATTATTTAGAGATGTTGTCCAGAAATCAAAAAAGCCGTCGAAAGACGGCTTTTTATTATATAAATCCATTCTACAGTGAGATTGTTATCTCATTTATCGCGTGGTTTATCGCTGCTGTAAGACTCATTACACCGAGAAACTAGCCCCGCAGCCACATGTGGTGGTCGCATTAGGGTTTTTAACAAAAAAGCGTGAACCTTCAAGACCCGATGTATAATCCACTTCACCACCAACAAGGTACTGAAGACTCATTGGATCAACAACCAACTGCACACCTTGCTTTTCAATGGTGAAATCACCTTCGTTGACTTTTTCATCGAATGTAAAGCCATACTGGAAACCAGAGCAACCGCCACCTGTTACATATACACGTAGCTTTAATTCAGGATTCTGTTCTTCTTCTAACAGACCTTTTACTTTTATCGCCGCCGCATCGGTAAATTGGATCGGCATTGTTGCATCAACTTGTTCAGTCATTACTACCTCTTACTTCGGTGTCTACTGAGAATTATCCTTTACCTGACTATTTTGTTCAAGTATTACCCGCAGTTCTTTTTCACCCATCAACAGCTCTGGCACATTAAAGACTTGTTCAATCTCCCCGCCTTTCACCCCACGACTCGCAGCGACCTTCACTTTAACCATAATTCGTTGTAAATTAAAACCACTTGGCAGCACAAAATCACTGTCCATTATTTGAAAATAATTAAACTCAAAATCCAGCTTTTTATTAATTAACTTGCTCAAAGACAGTTCGGCCGGCTGGTTATTTAGTGTGCCAAGCAACAATACAGTGGCGTTGGTTTTCACTTTTACTTTGCGTTTTTGCAACTGAGTTAAGATTAGTCGTAACTGATATTGCTCGGGAGCTACACCTTGAGATAATTCCACTCCATGAATTGCCACCCCTTCAACATCAGCATCGGTAACCATAACACTGCGATAAAATGCTAATTCTTTTTCTAACGCTTTCTGTGCAGATAATTGCTGACTAAACATTTCTTGCATTTCTTTGTTGGCATTATCAGCAATACTTAAGGCTAAATTACGACTGGCAAGCGCTTGCGCTTGAGTCTCCAGTTCTTGCAATAATTTACGCTTTCCACTGGCGCTATTTGGTGTAGCTTCTGGTGCAAATGAAAGCCATAGGTTAAAACTTATCGCTCCCAGCAAAAAACACACTACCATTAACCCTATTAAGTATATGCTTGATGTCCGGTTTTTGCGTTCTAAAACTTGCAGTCTGTCTAACCAGCGGTGATAATTTAACATTACGTTACAACCTTTTAATAAAATACAGTATGCTTGATGAAGCTTATTTGCTTAGGGCTTATATTTCTGTAGAGCTTAACATCTTGTTCAAATCCTATGCATTGTAAATAAGGTTCTAATGATAATAATTTGCTTGCCAAATAAAGCTTTGCCAGCCAACGTAAAGAGCTAAACAAACATGCGCAGGCAGTACTTTGACCTGTTAAAAGGCGTTAGTGCAAATTGATGGAGAGTCATAACATGACACATACGCGTTATCGGTCAATCAATAAAAAATTGTCAAACATAACCCTAAAATATCAACAGACTTTAGAGTCAAACCGTGCAATTTAAGATAAATAAAGCCGCTATTATTCACGCCAAAAGAACTACGCGCAAATATCTACGTAACGAATTTAGAGATAAGTTATCTCAGGCTAAAATTAGTGTGCAACTTTGTGCACTCGCACTGTTATTTGCCATCATCGCCTCATTAGTGATTATCTTATTCCGGTTAAGCTTGGTGTGGGCAGAACAATACCTGCATGCAGATTCCATGAGCCTTAGCTCAACCTTAAGCGATTGGCGCTCTTACTTACCTTTAATCGGCGCGCTGCTTATTTGGTTGCTGTCATTGTTGGGGTCAAAGCGTTACCGGCGCATGGGCATTGCTTATGTATTGCATCGATTTAAATTGCACTACGGTAAGGTACCGCTTCAATCAGCTGCTGGACAGTTTTTTCAAGCATTAATCGCACTGATGACCAATTTTTCTGTCGGAAAAGAAGGCCCAGCGATTCATTTAGGTGCGGTGAGCGCAAGTGTTATGGCTGAGAAGTTCTCGCTACCAGACAATAGCGTGCGCATTATGTGTGCTAGTGGTATTGCCGCGGGTATTGCTGCCACCTTTAACGCACCGCTGGCTGCGGTTTTGTTTGTATTTGAAGTCATTGTACGAGAGTACAAAATTCATTACTTTTTCCCTATCATGCTATCTGCTATTTGCGGCGCGGTATCAAGCCAACTTGTATTTGGTAATATTCACGAATACGATTTGATCAATGTGATCCACATTCCACTCGATCATTATCCTATTTTACTCATTGGCGGACTTGCGCTGGGATGTGTCGCTGCCCTGTTTAACTTTTCACTGATGAAAGTCACTGCCACTGGCCAGCACTGGCCATTAATTTATCGTCTGCTCATTGCTGCAGTAGTCACCACTCTAGTTGGTTTAGTCATGCCACAGGCATTAGGCTCAGGCGATTTTGCCATCAATGAAGCCATTAGTGAGCATCCTAGTTTGTTGTTTTTAATCGCGCTGTTATTAGCAAAAATGTTGGCGACCATTGCTGCTATTGGCTTTGGCGTACCAGGCGGACTTATCGGTCCGCTCTATGGTATTGGCGCCTTAATTGGGGCAATTCTAGCGTTAATCAGTAGCCTAATATTCCCGTCAATTGCGCCATATGTTGGCTTATATACCGTGATTGGGATGACGGCAATGATGGGGGTTTGCCTGAGTGCGCCCCTAGCAGCATTAGTTGCATTACTTGAATTAACCAACGATGCTTCGATTATTTTACCGGCCATGTTTGTCACCATCCCAGCATTTTTGGTGGCGTATCAGGGATTTAATACCAATTCTATCTTGCTAAAACAACTTGATATTATGGGGCTTGGTTACAAAATTGCTCCGCTTAACCAAGGGCTACAAAAGAAAGGTGTGAGGGTACTGATGGATAAACGCTTTGTCATTGTTAATGATGATGACGAACTGCTACTTGAAGTACTCAAACGGGCGGCAGGTCGCCCAGTACTAGTGCGTAATGCTGAAGGGGAAATTGAAATGCTGCGTCTTGAAATGCAGTCATTTGAAGATTCAACCACGCTATCACGCCTCCCTATGCCGGGGTTACCAGACACTGCCACCTTAAATGAAGCCTATGAAGCGCTGGTCGCGAAACGCTCCGGTGAAGTGTATATCTATCGAGGCACTAATCAGAAAGTCGTTGGGGTAATAAGTTGGGCTAATTTACTTCAAGAAATCCGCTCCGGGCAAGTATAGTCCCAGCCTATCCTCGGTATAAACTCTCACCGAGTGAAGAAGGAATATACCTATCCAATCAACCTATGTTCAAAATAGGTCTATTGGCTAACAAGACGTATTAACATCTTGAAAGCGATCATTTTATTAGCAAGTTAGACAGCTTAAATAGTGAGACGAAATGCTTTAACAAATATTCATTAACCCATACAGGGGCTGCTATAGCACAATGAAATTTGAGGTGGCTCGGTCAGTATGCCGCTCATTCAGCGCTGAATGAGTCATAAAGGCGCGCAACTTAATTCCATTAAAAAGTAAACTAAAGCCCTGCGAATGTTCTTCATAGCAGCAAGTGAATCTCAAAGTTCAGCACGGTTATTATATTTATCTGGCGGTTCTTTTCTGCTACAATTTTGCCTCAGCCACCCTACACATAACCTATATAACACTCTATATAATGCCCTATATAATAATACGGTAAAATAGCATGCTGTTCTGGTGAATATTTTGCCCCTAAACTTTGGAAATCAGGCTGATGACACAGTTCGAAGGTTCACATATCCTTTCAGTAAGCCAGTTAGATCTGGATTCGATTAACACTATTTTTAATGTTGCTAACAAAATGACCCCTTATGCTTTGCGTGAAAAACGCACCAAAGTGTTGGAAGGTGCCATTTTAGGCAATCTTTTTTTTGAACCTAGCACCCGTACTCGTGTCAGCTTTGGCTGCGCTTTCAATTTGCTTGGCGGACATGTACGAGAAACCACAGGAATGGCATCATCGTCATTATCAAAAGGCGAGTCCTTGTATGACACGGCTAGAGTACTATCAACTTACTCAGATGTGATTGCCATGCGTCACCCAGATGCCTACTCCGTCAAAGAGTTTGCTGAAGGCAGCCGAGTGCCAGTGATCAATGGCGGTGATGGACCAAATGAACATCCAACTCAAGCCTTGCTGGACTTATTTACCATCAAAAAAGAATTAAGCCATTCAGGTATGGGTATCGATGGTATGCATATTGCCATGGTAGGTGACTTAAAATATGGTCGCACTGTGCATTCACTTTCGCGCTTACTTTGTATGCATAAGGACATTAAGTTCACATTGATATCGCCAAGTGAGCTAGCAATGCCTGACTATGTGATCGCCGACATTGAAAATGCTGGCCATAAGATCACAATAACCGAACAACTTGAAGGTAATTTACATAACGCGGATATTTTATATCTTACCCGTATTCAAGAAGAGCGCTTTCCGTCACAGGAAGAAGCCAATAAATACCGGGGTAAGTTTCGCTTAAATCACAATATTTATACGCAACATTGCAAATCAAATACGGTGATTATGCATCCATTACCTCGTGATTCACGCGCGCAAGCAAATGAACTCGACAATGATTTAAACAGCCATCCAAGTTTGGCTATTTTTAGACAAGCCGACAACGGCTTACTTATACGTATGGCACTTTTTGCATTAACACTTGGAGTTGAAAACCAACTCGAAAAGTATGAGTGCCCAGTAAACTGGTATTCACGTAAAGCCGATAGATAATTGGCACACAATATTAAGGATTAGACATGACCCGTTCCGAAGTTTTATTTGAACAGGCTAAAAAAACCATTCCTGGTGGCGTTAACTCACCTGTACGTGCCTTTAATGGTGTCGGTGGTTCACCTTTGTTCATTGAAAAAGCTGATGGCGCTTATATTTTTGATGCCGATGGCAAAAAGTATGTCGACTATGTGGGTTCATGGGGACCGATGATTTTAGGCCATAATCATCCTAAAATTCGTCAAGCAGTGTTAGCTGCTGTCGAAAACGGCTTATCATTTGGCGCACCGACTGAACTTGAAGTAAAAATGGCTGAAAAAGTCATTTCAATGGTGCCATCGATGGAACAAGTTCGTATGGTAAGTTCGGGCACCGAAGCTACCATGAGTGCAATCCGTTTAGCCCGTGGATTTACTAACCGTGATGATATTTTAAAGTTTGAAGGTTGCTACCACGGTCATGCTGACTGCTTGTTGGTTAAAGCGGGATCAGGCGCATTAACGTTAGGCCAGCCAAGTTCACCTGGTATTCCAGAAGACTTTGCCAAGCACACTTTAACCGCGACGTATAACGACCTTGATTCTGTACGCGCTATATTTGAACAGAACCCAGACAATATCGCTTGTATCATCCTTGAACCCGTTGCGGGCAACATGAACTGTATCCCGCCAGTAGAAGGTTTTTTACAAGGCTTACGTACAATTTGTGACGAATTCGGTGCATTATTGATTATCGATGAAGTGATGACGGGCTTTCGTGTCTCTATGAGTGGCGCACAAGGTCACTATGGCGTAACGCCAGACTTAACCACTCTTGGTAAGGTCATTGGTGGTGGCATGCCTGTAGGCGCATTTGGTGGCCGTAAAGACGTTATGCAATTTATCGCACCAACAGGTCCAGTCTATCAAGCGGGTACATTATCAGGTAACCCAATTGCAATGACTGCAGGTTTAGCGCAAATGGACGCTTTATGTGAACCCGGTTTGTATGAAGCGCTTGCAGACAAAACTAAACGTGTTGCTGAAGGCTTTAAAGCCGCAGCAGACAAACATGGTATTCCATTAAATATTACTTATGTGGGCGGCATGTTTGGTTTCTTCTTTACTGAAGATAACACGCCAATGACGTCATTTGCCCAAGTCACAAAATGCAACATGGAGCATTTCCGTCATTTCTACCATGCCATGTTAGATGAAGGTATTTATTTAGCGCCAAGTGCTTATGAAGCAGGCTTCATGTCTATGGCTCATAGTGATGTTGAAATTGAATATACTTTAGCTGCTGTTGATCGCGTTTTTGCGGCAATGAAATAGCTCAACTTCATCAGTTAACCTCTTTTTAGGTTAAGCAAACTGTTGGTAACAAAAATAGGATAAATAACTACGTTGTTTATCCTATTTTTATTTATGTTAACAAATTCCTATTACCTTTCTCTGTGTTAATTATTTTATCCACGACTTTGGTCGATAATTGACGAAAAAACTGTGATCTATATTGCGAAAATGCCCGTGGTGTGATGTGATCGCCCCGCCAAACGGAAAGCTTAATTGAACCTTAAAAAAAAGGCTGAATTAGGTTAGCAAAAATTCATGGTAATGATGTTGATTACCTACAACACAAAGTTGGAATTGCAGTCATGCTACATACCTTTCTTATCTCACTTGCAGTGCTTGCGCTGTTAAGTATTGTGCTCGAAGAAATTACCCATATTAATAAAGCCAAAACCACCCTGTTCCTTGGCTGTATTGCTTGGATCACCTTATTTATTGCCTCTGGTAGCCCAGAGAAAAGTAAACTGGTCGGTGAAGAACTCAATGAAAACTTATTAGAAATTGCCACCTTATGGCTGTTTTTAATGTCTACTATGACCTTTGTTGCTTACCTTAACGCTAAAGGTATGATCCAAGTACTGGTGCAAAAAATATTTCCGCAGCAAGTGTCTGTTCGCATGCTGATGATACAAGTTGGGATGTTTTCGTTAGTACTGTCGACTTTTTGTGACAACGTGACAGCCACATTGGTGTCGTTAGGTTTACTGACCACCTTTAATTTAGACAAACAAATGCGTCGCCGTATGGCAGTGCTCATTATCTTTGCGGTGAACTCTGGTGGGGTTGCATTAATCACCGGCGATGTAACGACTCTGATGATTTTCCTTGCCGGTAAAGTGCATATTTCTGAATTGTTAATTCTGTTCATTCCTGCCAGCATCAGCGTTATGATCCTAGCAATATTGTTCTCACTCAAAGCCGAAGGGCATGTGAGCACATCGCCAATTGAGCAAAACTACAATACCGTTGATATCGTCATTGGCTTGATTTTCTTCACCACCATCGTATTAACCATGGTACTTAACGTGCTGTTTGGTATTCCACCTGTATTGACCTTTTTATTCGGTTTATCAGTAATGTTCTTAGTCGGCACTACCCATAAGAGTAAAACCGAAGAAGTTCAGGTATTAGAATACATTCGCCAAGTTGAGTTCGATACCCTGCTGTTCTTCTTAGGTATCTTGTTACTGGTTGGTATGCTTAAAGAGATTGGTACGCTTAACCTATTAACAGAAGTCTATGGCATGTATAACCCAAGCATTTCTAACTTCTTTACCGGTGTCGGTTCTGCATTATTAGACAACGTGCCACTAACTGCAGCATTATTAAAAGCAGATCCCGTACTGACAACAGCACAATGGTTAGGCTTAACTTATTCGGTTGGTGTAGGCGGATCGTTATTAATCATCGGTTCGGCATCTGGCATTATCGCGATGAGTAAAGTTGAAGAACTGACATTCGTAAGCTACTTAAAATATGTTCCAGCATTACTATTATGCTACTGCATAGGTTATGGATTAACGCTGTTTTTAGCCAATAACATTCACGGCTAATATTAAGTACGAGGGTTTTTCAGATAAAACAAAGGCGCTAATAGCGCCTTTGTTTTATGCCTAACATCCCAACATCGCCTTAAATTGCTGGCACTCTAAATTGCTCACCATCAATTTCTAATACGATATCTCGTGGCCGAATTTCTACAATCGTCAGCTTATTCTTGATCATATCGCCCTGCTGTAATTCAACCCCATCGACATTTAACCAACGATTACTGGGTGTTGATGAGTACACATGAGCATTAATATTAAACTCCGGTACTTGCAACTGCACACTCGCGGGTAAGTCACCATACTTAGGAATTTGCTGATTGGAAGGTCGAGGGATAGGATCTAATTTTGCTGACGTCACTTGCTGATTCGCCGACTGTTCATATTCAACGTCTTTAAGCGCAGTTTCAAACGCAGCAATCAAATTACTCTGCTCTTTAATTGATGGTGCTTTAACAGAGGCAAAATCGACGTCTTCTGCGGCAGCATTTACTTGCAAGCGCAATGCCTCAAGCTCTGCTAAACCTCGGCGATTAGCCTTAGCACCTAATGCAATGGCTTCTCGCTGCTGCGCCTGTTGACGATTGCTCTCTTGTGTCTGATATTCATCAACGCTGCTATCTTGCCCGCTTTGATAATTATCCTGTTCATAACCTGCTTGCTGCTGATAGCTTGGTTGCTGAAAATTGGCTTGTTGAGCGTTGGTTTGTTGAGAGTTAAATTGCTGAGAGTTGAATTGCTGGGAGTTAGCTTGTTGAAAACTGCGCTGGTCATCATTTGCTTGCAGATATGGTTCATTCACACCAGAAGGTTCAGCGTAACCATTGTTATTATAACTTGCCGCTTGCGTGTTCATTGCATTCGTATTGAAAGGTTTGGCAATAGGTAATGCCACCTTACCCGCTAAACGAATATCATCGTTATTTTGTACCGCTGATTCATTTTTATTAACGGCTAATGCTTCAGGTGTTTTATGTGGTGTAACAACAGCAACTGGCGCCGTGACAGTTTGTAGTACATTAGCGTCATTATGCTGGATAGTTGATAACGATGCAGACGGTGACTGTAATAGCACACTCATGCCCCATGCAGCGCCAATGCCCAAAGCAATGGCTACAGCCAATACACTATACTTATTCAACTTATTTGAGCTGTTAGATTGCGATGTATATTGAGGCGGCTGCGTCGACATAATATCGACAACATCACCTTGTTGCTGCTTTTTACGGTTAACCGCATCTAATAAAATTGACATTAACTGCGCACCTCAGAGGCACTTAAACGTGGGCCTTGCTGGCTCAAATATAAGTTAAGTTGCACCAAAGTCTGATTGCCTGCTATACCGTCTGGCTTTAACCCATGCTGACGTTGAAAATTCATTAATTGTTGCTCTAAATCACTATCAAACTGCGTCAGTAGCCGTGCACGTCGCTTGTTGACTAACGCTAAGCTATTTTCGAGCCATTGCACTTGTGCCAAGCTAGAGGACTGACCAATCTCACGCGGCAAGACACTATCTGGTTGCCACAAAATTTCAAAAGTGCCGCTAAAGTGGCGGTCAAACCAATCTTTATTCACCCAAAATTGTTGCTCGCCCAGTTGCAATAAAATCTGTTCGGCTTGACGCTCAACAATTACGCCATAAAACACGTTCGTTTGCGTATCTTGCAAGTAAACAACTGCGGGGTAATTAAGACGCATAATACTGTGCCAATTACCTTGTTGCTGATAACAGGCTAAATCTTGTTGCTGCGCAGCTTGGCAGGCAGACAAGCCGATAATAGGCTGTTTATTCCACAAGCCAAATAATCCGGCAAAGGCATTATCAATGCTACTGCTTTGTAGCATTGCTTGGCGCATAATTTGTTGTTGTGCATTGGCAACGGGAGTTGCTGCTTGTACTTGTTGAGTTTGTGCTGCTTGGTTTATCTGGCTAGGCATAACTGCAGGCGTTTGATTGGCTAGGCTAGATTGCGCTTGAACATCTGCTATCGCCGCATTCGCATTCATATTGTTTTCAATGGCTGAACGATTAAACAGATAAAATGATAAACCAAAAGCGAGCACCAACGCAGTAGCGGCAATAAATGGCCAGCGTTTATCGCCTGGTACATCAATATCACCCAATACTTCGACCGCAGCTTGATTAACCATTTTGTGATCAATCGGAACCTTAGCTTGCCCATAACCAGCCATTAATGCACGTTCACATAATAAGTTGGTTAAACGCGGAATACCGCCAGAATGTTTATGTAACGCGGTTATCGCCTTACGTGTAAATAGCGGCTCATGCCTACCGGCAACCTGCAAACGGTGCAACACATATAGAGCAATTTCATCTTTATTTAGCGGTAATAAATGATAGCGAGCGGTGATCCGCTGTGCTAACTGACGTAAGTCTTGACGCTTTAGCAGTTGTTGTAATTCTGGCTGGCCAATCAAAATCACTTGCAGCAGTTTTTTGGTGTTGGTTTCTAGATTGGTCAATAAACGCAGCTGCTCTAATACTTCCGAACGCAAATGCTGTGCTTCATCAATAATCAGCACCGTATTACGACCATTTTTGTGATTATTCAGCAAGTACATGCTGATTAAATCAGTCAACTGCTTTAACGTCGGATTTTTACCGTATTTAATTTCCAGCTCATCACATAGGGTGGCTAAGAGTTCAAGCTCTGTTAACGATGGGTTTAGAATAAACGCGGTGTCGGTATTATCGGGTATTTGTTGTAATAGACAGCGAGAAACAGTGGTTTTTCCAGTGCCGACTTCACCCGTTAATAATACAAAGCCACCGGTTTCACCTAGGCCGTAGGTTAAATGAGCCAACGCCTCACGATGACGGTCACTTAAGAACATATAATGAGGGTTAGGCGCGATAGAAAATGGATTATCGTTTAATCCATAGAAGGCTTTATACATTCGACCAAAAATCCTTATTTGAAACTGACGGCTCACGTTAATGCTTGTATGACAGCTTGTCAAAAGTTAGCCGTAAAAATCTAACTCTGATAAGATTTAAGCAACTTATTATTACACGTTGTGGTACGCCATGAAGATTTATTTAGTAGGCGGGGCCGTACGCGATACCCTTCTTAAACAAACTGTCGTTGATAAAGATTATGTGGTTGTTGGCAGCAGCGTAGAAGAAATGCTCGCATTGGGTTATCAGCAAGTCGGTAAAGACTTTCCTGTTTTTTTACACCCTAAAACTCAGCAAGAATATGCGTTAGCCAGAACAGAACGAAAAACCGGTAAGGGTTATCAAGGTTTCAGTTGTGACGCCAATAAAGATGTCACCCTCGCCGAAGACTTATTACGCCGAGATTTAACCATTAATGCCATCGCGCAAGATGAGCACGGCACACTGACGGACCCGTTCCACGGTATTGCAGACATTAACGCTAAAATACTTCGCCATGTGTCAGATGCCTTTGTTGAAGATCCTTTACGCGTGTTACGAGTGGCTCGTTTTGCCGCTCGATTTCACCACTTAGGGTTTACTATTGCACCTGAAACCTTACAGTTAATGACCGACATAGCTAATAGCGGTGAATTAGATCACCTCACCCCAGAACGCGTATGGCAAGAATGTGATAAAGCATTAAGCAGTCAAAGTCCGCAGGTTTTTTTCAATGTATTAAAGCAATGCCAAGCATTAACAGTGTTATTTCCTGAAATTGATGCGTTGTTTGGCGTGCCACAACCTGAAAAGTGGCATCCTGAAATAGACACTGGTATTCATACCCTCATGGTTCTCGAGCAAACGAGTCTGTTAAGTGACAACAAAGCAGTACGTTTTGCCGCTCTAGTTCACGATCTAGGTAAAGCGTTGACCCCAAAACAAGATTGGCCGAAGCATTATGGCCACGGGCAGAAAGGTTTGCCGGTCATTAAAAAGCTTTGTGAACGAATTAGAGTGCCAAACGAATACCGTGATTTAGCATTATTAGTCAGCGATCAACACCAAAACATTCATAACGCGTTTGAACTAAGAGCAGAAACCATCGTCAAATTATTTGATAAAGGTGATTTTTGGCGAAAACCTCAACGCTTAACAGAGCTACTATTATGTTGTCATGGCGACTTAAGAGGACGAACTGGATTTGAACAATCTTCCTATCCACAAGCCGAATATTTACTACATTGCTATGAGTTAGCGAGCAACGTCGATGTGCAATCGATTATAGCCGCGGGTTACCAAGGATCGCAAATTAAAAGTCAACTTCAGCTAAATCGAGCCGAAACGATTAATAACTATAAAATACAATACATTGAAAGCAAGCAGCTACATTAGCTATTGCCTATTTAGGGTTTTATGAAAAAAAGCGGAAAAAAGCATTTTTTAACAGGGAATAAGCAATAAATCACTAAGATTTATATAAATTCGGCAATTAATGATGCTTTTGGCCCGGTAGACTTGCAATTTTCATTTATTTCGCTATTTTAAATGAACAATCTTATATTTGCCTATAGCAAATAAAAAAATCTGTGACATAATTACGCCGTTGCAAAGGCACATGCCGTTGCACTATTTAACAACCTATATATTAAGGGATTTACCCATGAACAAGAAAGTACTGATGATTGCTGGTGTTGCGATGACTGCTTTATTAGGTGGTTGTGCTAACACTACTGCTTTAGAAGAAAGCGTAGCAAACCTAGGTAACAAAGTTGATCAACTATCAGCACAAGTTGGTTCTTTAAAGTCTGAGCAAAGCAAGCTATCTGCTGATGTTAAAGGCGCTAAAGCTGCTTCTATGGACGCACAAGCCGAAGCTAAACGTGCTAACGACCGTTTAGACAACATGGCTTCTTCTTACAAAAAGTAAGAATAGTTATTAAAAATTAGCTTATTTACATAGGTTGATTATTAGGGCTTGATTGTTGATACCACTACTCTAAGTAGTACTTCAACATCAAGCCTTAATTATTTGTGCTTCGCGTAGAAAAGTAATAGTAAGCGGTATCAAGCGGTATCAAGCGGTATCAAGCGGTATCAAGCGGTATCAAGCGGTATCAAGCGGTATCAAGCGGT
>NZ_JBEOPM010000022.1:0-81179 GCF_040310165.1 Shewanella sp. AC91-MNA-CIBAN-0169 | reverse complement strand
ATTATGCTTAGATTATGCTTAGATTATGCTTAGATTATGCTTAGATTATGCTTAGATTATGCTTAGATTATGCTTAGGTTATGCTTAGATTATGTAAAGTGTTTACAGCATAAAACGTTTTTGAGTCTCCAAAAAAGCATTACCCGCATTGATACCGGCAAGATAGTCATGTTGTAAATCCATATCAGTACTCCCTAACAATTTACTTTGAAGATTGTCTTCCGCAAAAATTTGAATAATTTCGACATCTTCAGGAGGGTTAGTGATAAAGGCGAGTTCTTTTTGATAAGCTTGCTCATGCTGTACCAAATAATCAATCATTTTTGGGCAATACCCAGACACGTAAATCCATGACTTAAGTTTACGTACCCAAGCAGCCTGAGTATGACAGTCGGCATTCACCGTTCGAATAACCACAATTTTTTTAGCACCACGGCGATAGGATTCTCGCACAGGTAAAGGCTCAGCAAGTCCACCGTCAAGGTAGATGTCTGTTTTATGGTCATCAACGTTTGCTTTGGCCTTATTTGTTGAGCTAAAGGCCTGCCTAGGTGTGAGTTTGACCCCTTGTTTATACAAAAAAGGAAATGCACTCGAGGCTTTAAGTAATTGGCGCCAGTGACTTGTATGACCGTTTGGGCTTAAGAAATAGCCTTGTCTATCGCGTGAATTCGTTGCGCTGAACAATAATTCTCGTTGACCCAATGATTTAGTTGCTGTCGTAAAGTCTAATGCAAAATTACCTTGAATGGTTTTATCAAAGTACCAATCCAAATCAATAGCATTGCCACCTGCTAATCCACGGCCTAGTTTGTAAAAATTATTACGACGTGTTAATTCACCAATTAATCTCTTGGCATAACCTTTCTGACGAGATAAAAAGCTTGTAATATTTTGTGAGCCTGCAGACGCCCCTATAAATAAATCGAAAGGATCAAAATCATTCTCTAACCACGCATCTAATACACCGGCTGTGAATATTCCTCGTTGCCCACCACCTTCTGCAATAAGTGCCATTTTAACACATGACTCTTCACAAGGATTAATTGGGGGGGGTGATGCAATGACTTTCATAGCAGGCCTTTTTATAAAAAATGCTGAATAAAATAACGTCGTAGAACTTGCGATTAGATATCTGTTGGCAGTAACAATGAGCTCGGGTGTTTAAGCAGTACAGTTCCGAGTTCGCTAACTTAACCGCGCGAACAGAAGTTCATTAACTTAACCTCGCGAACAGAAGAGTCGTACCATGAACGCGAGTCCTGTTAGGATTTTGACATGGTGTTTAACTATAGTGTTTCACGATAGCAGGGCATTCGCTGTGGATTAGTTTCAGCGCTTACTCACCGAACAGGAGTTTATGCCTAGGAGCGAATATAGAGGACACAAGCCTACCGCTCCTGTAAGCAGCGGCACAACGCCAATATAACCCCATATGCCAATTGTGTCGGTGGCAGCAAGTCCAATAAGAACTAGCCCGGCGGTAACACGGAGCGAGCGATCGAGCATACCTTCATTCGTCTTCATCGTATTTCTCCTTTGTCGAGTCACTGGGCCACTCTGCTAAGTTACAGATAAGATCGAATATCGTCCCAGCCTTACGCGAATCGATTAGATGTCTCTAAGCATAAATCGTAACTGTTCCCGGCGTCTGTTCGCCAGCGCACGCGAGATAATTTTCAAGATTGGTTAAATCGAGCGACATGGCGAATAGGCTAAATTATTTTCTGCTAGGGTTTATCATTTGAGATAACGTTACTTTAAAAAACGGTCAATTGTATTTAACTGGTCAACATTCGTGAGAAAGCAAAAGCCAGAGGGTACGGTGACGCACAGAGTCAAAGTTCGTAGCACAGTATGATGTGTTATTGGATCTTAAATAAACAGTTAACCATTAATAAAATGCTATTAAATTCAGTAACCTATTAATTTTGCTTAATTAAGTGTATTTCGTGAAGCTTATTTTAAACGGAGAGAGATATTTATGGCTGCAATAAAAAAACGCAAAGTTGTCGATCATATCGTAGAGACGATTTATCAATATGGTGTCCGTCATGTCTTTGGCATTCCAGGGGATGCTATTAATGATTTGATGGACGCCATACGCCGCCATGGAGAAATCGAATTTATACAAGTTCGCCATGAAGAAAGCGGGGCATTCGCCGCATCAGCCCAAGCAAAATTAACCGGTAAACTTGCCGTTTGTGTTGGTACTGCTGGAGGTGGGGCCATACATTTGCTCAATGGTCTGTATGACGCTAAGCTCGACCATGCCCCCGTTCTTGCAATAACTGGACAGTTACCACGCAGTGAAATCGGTAATCACTCGCATCAAGAAATTAATTCATCAGCTCTGTTTTCTGATGTGGCTGTGTTTAATCAAACCTTATTTGCCTCAGATCGTGTTCCCGAGATTATTCAGCAAGCGTGTAATAGCGCGCTGATTGAAAAAGGGGTTGCTCATATTGCTCTGCCTGCTGATGTTGCCACTGAGCAAGTTGAAGCTGACATTACGGGTCATCCAATAGCGGGCGCTGAAACGGGACCAACTAAACCTTTAGCATCAGCATTAAACAGTGCAATTAGCTTAATTGAGCAAGCTGAAAAAATTGTTGTTCTAGCGGGTGTTGGGGCTATACCAGCACGTCAACAGTTACTTACTTTGTTGAAAAAATGCAACTCCCCACTTATCAGAACACTAAAAGCCAAAGTACTACTTCCGGATGAGCATGAATATTCCTTAGGAGGGCTTGGCCTACTTGGTACGCGGCCATCTGTTGATGCGATGAATAATTGTGATTTACTAGTGATGCTGGGGACTGATTTTCCCTACAAAGAATATTATCCAGGAAAAGCCAAAGTTATTCAGGTGGATAAAGAAATTCGACATATTGGTCGACGTTGCCCTGTGGATGTATCGATAGTCGGAGATGTAAGTGAAGTACTAGACCAATTAATCGTTGATTTACCTCAAAAAGAAAACGACAACTTTCTTACTGAATGTCGTCGTCAGAAAAGGAGTTGGTCAGAAGAGCAAAGCGAAGCAGAAAACTCGCAAGATATGCCAATAAAACCCCAGTGCCTGGCTCGAACCGTCGGCGAGCTTGCGAACAAAGATGCCATTTTTCTTTGTGATACGGGTACAGTGACCGCATGGGTCGCACGACATCTACCCGTTACTGAACAACAATTATTTACCCTCTCAGGCAACTTGGCCACAATGGCATTTAGCATGGCTGGTGCGATAGGCGCGCAATTGAAATTTCCTGAGCGGCAGGTGGTAGTCCTTATTGGTGACGGCGGTTTTAGCATGTTAATGCAAGAGTTTATTACTGCAGTCAATCTAACATTACCCATAAAGGTTATTATTTTTAACAATGCCAAGCTAGGGTTAATTCAACTAGAGCAAGAAAGCAGCGGTTACCCTAATTATAAAACAGCATTAAAAAATCCAGACTTTTCAGAGTTTGCTCGCTTATGCGGTGGTGAAGGTTGGAGTGTAGATCGCCCTGAACTGCTAGTAAAAGCGTTGGGAGAAGCATTTGCTAGCAAAAATGCCTGTCTGATCGATGTCCATATCGATCCTAATGAACTCGTCATGCCGCCAAAGCTCGAATTGGCTCAAGCGGTAAATTATTCGATTGCTAAAGCTAAGGAGTTTTTAAATTCAAATGACTGATTTAAAAATATGTGGGAACGATTCCGAAATGCTATTACCTCAGTTTATGAGTTGTGTAGGCTAGTAGAACTATTGTGCAGGCTAGTAGAAATATATCATCCTCAAGGTGAATATGCCGAAATAGGTCAATCTTGAAATGGTTAAGAAATGTTGGCTAGACCGTTAGACGTTAGTGATACATTTTCTCATATTTTGAGTCTACATTTAGTTGATAACACTAAAACGTTTATGTCCACAAATGGGTTAAGGGCTTAACCCATTTGTGCTCCTTTAAGTGTTAGTCGATGATATTGTCAGCTCAAAAAAATTCGTTTCAGCGTACAACATCCAATCAGATTATCAACACAGATAAATCTTACTCTACCTTAACGTTACGTTATTGCCTGCAACACTCGAATAATTCTGAGTTTACTCTATGGCTTGCACCATGCTTGCGGCATAATGGCGTTAAATATTTAACAGAGTCGTTATAATGGATAAGCAGCAAGACAGTTACATGACCGAAGAAACACTCATTGAAGTAGTCGAAAATCAAATCGCCGACGGTGAGCCCAAAAAGGTAAAAGAAACCTTGATGCGCTTAGTCATGACAGGTACACCGCGTGACGAAGCTATTCAAATGATGGCTTGCGCGTTGGCTATCGAAGTTTTCGATGTCATGAAAAATGGTTCCTCTTTTAACGCAATACGTTATGGCCAGCATTTGAATGCGCTACCGAATATGGATTGGATGGAAGATTAATAGCAACTCATAAACCCCTGTTTTGTTAATCACGATAAGTGACATTATCGGGGTTAATTGAAAAGTCTGAAGAAAGAGGTTGGATTTACATCTTCGATGAGTAGTGTTGGAGCCTGTTTAGATCTCGTAATCGCAACGAACAATAGATTTAAACGGATTAAGTCAGTTGGTTTTGTTCGTGCCTCAAAGTACAACTAACTGTGTTTAGCTTGCTGCGTCATTAGTTTGATCACTACAACTATCCTGACACTGGGGCCGGCTACGTAAAACGGAGTGGCAAGCTTAGCCTTTATTATGCTTTTTTCGCTCTCTATTTATATAAAAGTAAGTTCACAGGTCAATGTTAACTAATTTACGAAGATTCAAATGGGTTATTAATGCTTAGATTCGAACACTGTAATGCCAAAACGTGTACTAATGAATTACTCGCCTTGGGTCAGGGCAACATGAAAATGTGGTACATTTTTGAGTGGTTAGATAAGCACGAGGAATTACAACACGGGACCCAAGCAGAAATAATTAAACTTTATGTAAATGATGAATTGGTAGGGTACAGTCTTTTTGAAAACTTTGAAGCCCGTGCAGACAAAGTCACTTGTCATCAAGGCGTGAACTATAAAGAGTTGGGTATTATTCATTTCGTAACAGTCATAGAGCATCGTAATAAAGGTTATGCAACGTTGTTGGCTAATGCGTTGCTTAAAAATATTATTGAACCTATGTTGGCACGTTATAAAGATTTTCATGTTTACGTCATTGCGACGGGTCGAGCTGCCCCATTAATGGAACGGACTGATATCCCTTCAAAATACCTAATCAAGCAATTCTATTCTGA
The DNA here is from genome assembly GCF_040310165.1 of Shewanella sp. AC91-MNA-CIBAN-0169. Taxonomy (NCBI): domain Bacteria; kingdom Pseudomonadati; phylum Pseudomonadota; class Gammaproteobacteria; order Alteromonadales; family Shewanellaceae; genus Shewanella; species Shewanella sp. AC91-MNA-CIBAN-0169. The sequence goes on along the minus strand of NZ_JBEOPM010000022.1, from coordinate 75,923 downwards.
TATATCGTTTGAAGAGAAAGTTGTAAATTACCTAAGAAAACAAGAACAAAATGCATTGAATGCAGTTGCAGGTGAAATTTAAAATAAACAGCTAACAAGTCAATCTGAAGCATACTTGTGATAGTGTGAATAGTGAGTATTAAAGCTTAGGCACTAACACGCTTAGGTCTAGAAGTGGGTTAGGGCGTATAAAACATTTATTTGTGCCCCGAGCAGGTTCGATAGACAGATCAAGTGCAGTGTACCTGTTTAGAGTTTCCATCTTTTCTGACTGAAATTAATTCTCAACAGCATGAAAATATGGTTTAGCTACGTCTATAAAACTAAGCTAGGGATCGTTAAAAGTCAGAGTCATCGGCATTATCTGTATTGAAAACTGAAACTTGAAAAAAGTAAGAGATTTTATTGATGTGTTCGAAAATATCACCTCATCCAACAATTATCAAAATATGCTTTGTCTATACAAAATCAAATGCACCAAATCTCGAAAACATCTCATGAGTTAATGCAGATAAATAATGCTAAAAGAAATAGTCTGAGTCCAATGTCCATGTTAAGTCGTTCAGATTTCACTTAGCGATGCCTAAAAAATTCAAAGTTCTTGCCTTGCACAACGTTAATGTTAACACTCAGACATATACCACTTGAGCAATATAGAGAATTACACATCTTAAGAAGGTTGTGCTTATGCCTTTAAGATGATGACTGTAATTCAAAAATTATCTAGCGCCTATAAACCCCTTGAATATAACTAGTGTGTGAATAACTCTTCGATTGCTCTTGGCTAATGGACAACTAATAATTATCTATATTGACCAAATCGATGTTTTAACTAACTGGAAAAGCTTGCCAGCCATAAAATGTTAGAAAGGTCATGGAATTAGATATGTGAGCATTCATTGTTGGCGTCTAAATCTTGATGTGGAAAATGAATAATTGATGAACTAAATTCAAGTTCAGTATAGGGAAATAAAAGAGCGTTAATTCGTTCTATACTCTGGTCAATGCTTACTTTGAAGGATAAGATAACGCGATGAGTTTATGTACAATTTAGACATAATATGAATTTTAGAGAAAAAGTAAGTTGTTTTTATATTTTTATATTGATGTGCGTAGGGATATATTTTTCATGTCCTGCTAATGCAAATGAAGCGGCACAGCAATGTGGTTCGTGTCATCAACAACAAGTTAATGACTGGCAGCAATCCCATCACTATCACGCTATGGAGCACGCTAACGAGATCACAGTGCTTGGTAACTTCGACAATCAACAAATAGATTACCAACAGAGCAAAGCACGGTTTTTTAAAGAGCAAGATCAACTGAAAATAAGCTTTGCCGACGCGCAGGGTACAATGGTTACTTACCCAGTCTTATACACGTTTGGCTATGAACCATTGCAGCAATTTATGTTCGATATGGGCAAGGGTAAAATTCAGTTATTCCCTTTTGCTTGGGATTCTCGCCCAATGACAGAGGGTGGTCAGCGGTGGTTTATTGTTCACCCAGACCAGCAAGATCCTAGTGATTTATTTCATTACACGCAGATGGGCCAAAACTGGAACCATATGTGTGCAGACTGCCATTCTACTGACTTCGAGAAAAACTTCGATTTAAAAACAAAAAGCTATAACTCGACATTCAGCGCAATGAATGTCAGCTGTAAAGCCTGTCACGGCGATGCAAGTGCACATTTAGAGTGGGCAAATTACACAAACATTGCAGCGAATGACATAAAGAACAAAGGTTTTGAACATTACATAGGAACAAAGACTCCGCTATTTAAACAGCAAGCAGACGGCACCATGAAAAGCGTCATGGCATTGCGTCAATCAGAGCAAATTTCAGTGTGTGCGGCCTGTCATTCTCGCCGGACACAGCATCAGGACAGAACCTCGCCAAATAATTTTTTTGATAAGTTTTTAGCTTCTGTGATTTCGCCGGAGCTTTATCACGTTGATGGTCAAATTTTGGATGAAAATTATGTGTGGGGCTCTTTCACACAAAGTAAAATGTTCCATGCTGGCGTAACTTGCGGTAATTGCCATAATCCACACTCAGGGCAGTTAACACTAAAGGGCAACCAAACTTGCACCCAGTGCCACTCCAGCGAGGTATTTGAAGCACCTTTACATCACGGTCATCAAATCAATACCGCTGGTAGTCAATGTGTAGATTGTCATATGCCTGCTACCACTTATATGCAGGTAGATCCGCGTCGGGATCACAGTTTTCTTGTCCCAAGACCGGATTTGACTATGAAAACAGGCGCGCCCAACTCTTGTAATGGCTGTCATGACGATAAATCATCACAATGGGCGCTAACAGCAATTAAACAATTGCACCCTGATTCAACTCGAATGGGCAGTGAGCATTTTGCAGAAGCATTTTATGCTGCTGACAACCGTTTACCCAATGCGTCTGCCATGTTAACCAAAGTTGCACAAAACAAACAAATGCCAGACATCATAAGAGCTTCAGCCCTGGCGCGTTTAGCCAATACACCCGACCAAAACGCAATGGTAGCGATTGTTAGAGCAGTACGAGAGCCAGAGCCCTTAAAACGACAAGCAGCCGTTACCGCGGCGGCAAATTACCCAATAGTAGAACGCTGGCGCATGCTTAACAGCCTGTTAGACGACAAACACTTGCCGGTGCGTATCGAGGCAGCACGCGCCTTGGTACCGATACTAAACACTTCATTCCCAAGCAATTTAAATGAAGCTGATATAGCGCGTTTAAATAAGGCTTTAGCCGAGTACAAAACCACCCAGATGTATCAAGCTGAACGCGGCTATTCGCATACTAACTTAGGTAATATTGCCCTTGAATTAACTAACTTACCGGAGGCAGAGCAACACTATTTAACAGCGATTGATGTTGAAGCTGCTTTTGTGCCAGCTTATGTCAATCTTGCCGATTTATATCGCCAACAAGGCGATGAAAGTAAAGCTCAAGTATTGTTAAAACAAGGTTTGGGCGTTAATCCAAAAGCAGCCGATTTGCACTATTCAATGGCGATGAGCTTAATCAGAACTCAGCAAAAAGACGCCGCCGTAGGTGTCTTAGCTAAAGCTGCTGATTTAGCTAGTGTTAATTCAAATTACCATTACACCTATGCATTATTACTACAAGACAGAGGTAACATAGGCGAAGCCATCAATGCGTTTAAACGAGCCTTTCAGCTTAGCCCAAATAACCCGGATATAAGTTACAGTCTGGCACAAGCTTATGTGCAAGTTGGACAATATGGTGAAGCGCTTAACTATGCACAACATTTATCACGCTTAGAGCCTGGTAATCAGCAAATTGAACAGTTGGTAAGTCAAATAAACATGCTGAACAGCATTGATAAAGAATAAGGAAGTTTTGACGACTAAAAGCCTCTCGACTCTTTGATGTCATCTTACTAATTCCGCCAGCAATAAACGCTGCTCTTTTAAAAATACAATAACATCGCGCCTACTGCATCAGCCATCATCGCTAGAGCAGCTAGATTATCGCACGCATATATACTTGTAACAGTTAATAACACAGCATAAGCTAGTGGTTCAATATTTTATCCTGATTAGACGTCACCTTGACTTACCGAAACTGTTGTAAACAGAGGGTTTATAGTTTAATTTATCTTAGCTTGTTTAATTATATTCGGACTTATATTATGACAATGACGCTAATTCCCTCTGTTACTCGGTTGATCTGCTTTGTAGGCCTAATATTGGCAACGTATAGTACGATGATAAAAGCCGACGAGGCCGAAACTGCCACCGACACCTCTGGGACCAACCCGACTGTAATCTTAAGATCTGCTTCGCTTTACAATGAATACGCAGATCTCCAAAGTGGGAGCTATCTAAATACTTCGATGTTTCGCTATATTGAGCCCTTTGCTGATGGGGCTATGAGCATTCGCCTTTCGGTGCCGACGCTCTTTTCAGATGCAACCGGCAGCGATGAATTAGGCTTGGGAGATGTTTCTTTGAAATGGAGCTGGATTTCCCATGTAGATACCAAAAATGCTTGGCTGCTGTCAGCCGAAGTATATGCGCCGACGGGTGATGAAGACTTCAGTACTGAAAAGTGGACTATCGCGCCTGGCATTACATATGCTCACTTCATTGGGAAAAATATCATCGTCGCACCGGCAGTAGTGCATAACATTTCCTTTGCAGGAGATAGTAACCGCCAAGACGTTCGACGAACCGATATCGACCTTTACATGGTCTACACTGCGAGTGATAAATCTTGGTGGATAACTTCAGACTTTACCTTGAGTATCGACCACGAAAACGACGACCGTACGCCGATGTCATGGGAGGCTCAATATGGTCGAAGCTTTGGGAAATTCAAGGGCGCTGCAGTTAATGCGTATATCAGACCAGGCATCGGAATCGGAAGTGATCGATTCAACGACTGGAATTTCGAATTTGGGATCTCATTAATTGGATTTTAAGTGGTCAGATTTAAAGGCCGAGCGCTAAGCAATCCAATCATCTTGCACGAGTGCAGCGTAGGCTAGTGCTATCTGGTTCCGTGCCGATTGCACCATATCACAGTGAACAATTCTGACTATCATTTAGCAAGCGGTATCTAAACAGCACTGCTTGGCACATACGATGGCAGCATGTTGCCATATTCAGTTATAGAGACTAGATTACTAGTGAAATAACCCGTCTCGTTTTTTGAATTTACTCTGCCCAAACAGCACATTGCAAATGATAACGACGACGATAATTATCGTCGTCGCTAGTTCGCCTATTGCTTACCTTGCATCAACTGATCAATCAACGAGCTAAAGTCGAAGCTAGCCGCTTTTTGCACAGGAGGATACTCAGTTAGCGTTTTTATGTGTTCGTTTAAAAGCAACTGCATCGGCTCGTTGATCCACTGCTTAGCTTGAAGAATGTCAGAACGATCGGTAGTGCCATCGAAGCTCTCAAAAGGGTCTAAACGCAAATTGTACATGATTGGGAATTTTTGCTTTTCGTAGATATCATAGTAATTCTCGCTGGTCTCAAAGTGTAGTTTCCATTGCTTATAGCGGACCGCTTTGATGCTGGATTCGTAGTAATAGAAGAAATGGTCTCTGGCGCTGTCGTCAGCTTTACCCATCCAGTAGTCCAGATTGTTAACACCATCTAAGAACTGTTTTTGTTCCACACGCACTTTCTTTACAATATTTTCTTCACCGGCGGCAGCGGCAAGTGTAGTATAAATGTCCATATGAGTTTGAATGCCGCTCAATACCGTACCTGCTGGAATTTTGCCGGGCCAGCGAACCATCATCGGCACACGGACTCCGCCCTCGTAGGTCGTCATCTTTTCACCGCGAAATGGAGTCGTGCCGCCATGTAGTCTAGCGCTATGTTCTGGTCCGTTGTCGGTTGAGTAAATCACGATGGTGTTGTTAAGCACACCCATTTCATCAAGCGAGTCAAGGAATTTACCCACCTGCATGTCATGTTCCATCAAGCCACTGCCGTATAAATCATGTTCGGTAGTGTGCTCAGCCGCAAGATAACGACTTTCGTCACTTAGTCGGGTGTACATATGCATTCGGCTTGGATTAAACCAAAGGAAAAAAGGCTTATCAGCTTCTTTCGCGCGCTTGATAAAGTCGAGGCTGGCTTCGATGAACTCGGAGTCTACAGACTTCATGCGCTCACGACCGAGCTGCCCAGTATCTTCAATTCTCTGTTTGCCCACTTTACCGAAGCGAGGATCAACCGTAGCGTCGTCCTCATCGGTCGCCCAGCTATGCAAAACACCACGAGTACCAAACTTTTTGAAATATTCTGGATCCTTTGGGTAATCAACTTGTTCAAATTCTTCTTGTGTGTTCAAGTGGTAAAGATTTCCAAAAAACTCATCAAATCCGTGAAGCGTTGGCAAATGCTCGTTGCGGTCTCCCAGATGGTTTTTGCCGAACTGGCCAGTAGCGTAGCCAAGGTTTTTTAAGACTTCTGCCAGCGTGTGTGACTCGGACTTTAGCCCAAGCAAAGCACCTGGACGACCAACTGTCGTCATGCCACTGCGGATAGGGTATTGTCCGGTTATCAAAGCAGCTCGCCCAGCGGTGCAAGATGGCTGAGCGTAGTGATCAGTAAACATGGCCCCTTCTTTAGCGATCCGGTCGATGTTCGGAGTTCGATATCCCATTGTGCCATGGCCATATGCGCTGACATTCTGCCAACCCACGTCATCAGGGAAAATGATCAAGATATTGGGCTTATCGGCAGCGCGAGCGCTTAATGCCAAAAGTCCTAGGAATACCGCGAGTGTAATTTTTTTCATTGAAACTTTCCTTAGTTAAATGATTTTTTCAATTAAGTTAGCATTTTAACTTTAGCAATGGAAGTTTTTTAGAGCACTTATTGCGCAATCATTGAGCATAATTTGAGTACTTATTAATCGCAAATTGATCGCTTATTGAGCGCAAAAGGACGGGCATTAATATGCTAAAGCACAAGAATTTATTGAAACGGGTCACTATAAGGATGCTGTTATGCAGTGTCGTCATATTATCGAATATGTAGAACAATTGAGCCTAATGAAACGTAAACTTAAAAAGTACCTCAAAGCCAAATAGAACCTATAACAACAGCTAAAGAATACTCCAAGTACAATAACTACATGGTAACTAAATTTAAAGCTGTGAAAGCTCTGTCCATCTTCGAGCTAGCTGCCACTGCTAGCTCAGATCTGTCCATTTTCAAGTTAGCGTGGCCAACACATTTCTGTCCAGAAGTGGGATAGGGCGCATAAGACATTTATTTGTGCCCCAAGCAGGTTTGATAGACGGATCAAGTACAGTATATTCATTTAGAGTTGCCATACTTTCCGACTGAAATAAATTCTTAACTGCAGGAAAATATGGCTTAGCCACTTCTATAAAACTTAACTAAGGATCGTCACATATCAGAGTCATCAGCATTATCTGTATTGGAAACTGAAGCTATGAAGGAAAAGTAAGAGATTTTATTGATGCTTACGAAAATTTCATCTCATCCAACAATTATCAAAATACGCTTTGCCTATACAAAATCAAATGCACGAAACCTCGAAAACATATGATGAGTTAATGCGGATAATTAATGTTAAATGAGATAAATTGAATGTAAGTGCTTCAGTTTACATTCTGAGTCCATTGACCTTGTTAAGTCGTTCCGATTTCACTTAGTGTCGCCTAAAAAATTCAAAGTTCACTGACTTGCTCAACGTTAATGTTACATTGGAAGTGCCGAGCTGATATAGCTGCTTGTGTTGCTCAAGGCTGGAAACGCAATCAATACATAACTGGAAGGATGTTAATCCAAAAGGTATTCAATAAAATCATTTCATTAAAGTTTGTGCCTGATAGTGAGCTTGAAGGTACCGTTATAGCAAATCAAAGATTCCAAGCTGAAGACCTGACGTTAAATCCGAAATTTTTTGTTCAAGTATTATTGGAAGGACAATTTGGAATCGAAAACGCAGTTGCTTTGTGGCTCGAGTACCAACAACTTGGATTTATGGATTCTGGCTTTGGAAATAAGCGAAGTGTGTTTGAACAATTTCAACATGACCATTTCAAATGAACAGTTATGACTAATAACAGAACCAAAGTAAGGCATACTAAAACACACTGGCAATCAAACCAAAAACATACCACAGGATTTTAAAATGTCAGGTGGTAAAAACTGACAACAAAAAGTGCTCTGAATAGAATATTGCACCAAAGTTGTGCGACCAAATCGTTAGTGACAATATAACTATCTGATTATACGTACTAAAAAGCCAGATCCACGAAGTGAGACAAAACTCATTTGGTATGAGAAACCACACAAATGTGGCTTCTCATATGAAATGAATTTGGGGTATACGGTAAATCAAAGACTTAAAAAAATTTGTCTCATTCAAAAACGCTAAAATCTCAAACTTTCTGACTTTAAGCGCTTTTTTCTCAAACATTTTGACTTTAAGCGCATAACAGATATCAATGTAATGCACTGAGATGAAAAGGGATTTTGGCTTTTTTATATTTTAATATTATATGTATTTATTGATATAAAGTAAATGTGTTCGAACTTCTAATTTCTAGTGTTAACATAGCTTTAGTGCGATGCAAATGTAACTAAAGAAGTGACTTGAGTCGTCGATTTTCAGATTATGCCTAATGAATAAGGCAATTGTTTGTTATATTTACATAATAATATTGTGAATGGATTCCTTGATGTTAGATCGTAAACAGAATTACTTTGAAAAGCTTTTTTTACAATTCAAAGCCTCTTTCAATGTATGGAAGGACTGTACTTTTTAACGACCAATATCAACTTTGGGAGCGTGTTTCAAATATAATTCCCTCAAAGCTAAAATTGCTTATGTCTGAAACAGGAAAAGGCATCACTCAAGAAGCAATTATCGCCAATAGCATTCCACTGGTTTTGCACCGCCTTAAATAGTGTTTATGTTGCAGTTTACAGGAGAGAGCTTTATTTGAATCTAAACCTGGCTAAGTCACTAGCTAAAATAATAAAACCTACTTAACCATCCTTCTCTGTACAAAATAGCATCGATATAGGTTTTGTATTTTACATAATTGCTTATTAAGTCTGTTAACACATGAAATTAATTAACTTTTTCATCAAAAATTTGGCGTTATGTTAACCGTATCGCTTTGGGTATCGTATACCATATGTTAAAATTATTAACATAATCACACTTATATTAGGCTCATGGATGAACCCGTTATCTTTAGCAAATAACTACCAAAGCGATATTGTTAACTCTCAAAACACCCCATTACTTATCGAGCTAAATAAAAAAGACATCAGCCAATTTGCTCTGAAATCAGATAAAAATTCTCATGCTTATTTCCCGTTCCTTGTCGCCCAATCAATTTATGATTCACAACTCGCTACTGGCAGTACTAATGTTATTGCCATTGACGGCGACTCTTCTTCCTCAGATAAGCGTTTTTATCTCTTAGAGGCGTTGTTAGACCAATTAAGTGGCGAACTAAAAGACATTAAAAATATCGCCACCTTAAAAGAAACCCTCAAAGCCGCGGCGTCCATGGCCACTGGTGGGTTACTGAACGAGTTTGTCGGCAGTTACCTTGAAAAAGGCGTGGGTTATATCTTTGATGAAGTGGGGGGGCGTTTTTCCCAGTTACTGATTGATACTATTAATGAAAAAATTAATGTTTCAAATGTTGTTATCAGTAGTATTGAGGGCTTTATTCAAGATACCACCGGTGATTCACTAGGAGACTTTATCGGCCAAGTCAGTCAACATCAACTGCACTTAAGCTCTTTAGCGAAAACCGAGTTAAACACATTATCAAAGTCTTTTGCTAAAAGTGCAAAACACGATGTGTTCCAGTTAACCTTTAAAATACTCTTAGCGATTACTCTTGAGTCACCAAAGCTGATTTATATCAATAATCCACATAAATTAGATGAAAACTCGCTGGCGATTATTTCTTTACTTTTATCGTACGCCAAACATCATAAAGACAATGACACACATGTAGGCTTATCGTTTGTGTATACCTACAGTGATGATGCTTTCCAACCCTATGCAGATGTCGATGATTCATTAAAAAGCATACAAAGCCTGCTTGATGACCAACGTCGATTTGCACAACGATATGCCATGTTAGAACGACCAAGCAGCGATATTCCTAAAATTGCAGTTAAGTCATCGTTATTTATCGGCCGAGAGAACGAGCTAAAACAACTGCAAACAAATTATAATCAACACGAAAACCTTACCATTTCGGTAGTGTCAGGCGAGCCCGGTATCGGCAAAACCGCATTGGTTAAAAGGCATCTTAAGCAGATAGACCAAGATAACATGATCACCCTTACTTTACTCAATGAAGTGGGGCATAGCTCGTCTAATACTGGGCTTAGCTCATTAGAAAAAAGCATTCTGGATGAAGCAAAACGGTTAACCTTATTACAAGGCTGGAAGAATAAAGGCACTCAAGCGCTTAAAGATCTTGCCAATCGTGATAATGCATTTAAGTTAATTGGAGCACTTTTTAGTGGCGCAGACAAAGTATTAAGTATCGCCGCAGCGGGGCACGACCGCTGGGCGATAGATGGCAACATCAGCAGCATGAAACAAGGTGGTTTGGGAGATTTAGACCAGCCTAAAAATAATACTAAAGAGATGCAGTTCAGTAAGCTAGATAAAGCTATAGATACCTTGTTGCCTTTAAGCTTGCCAAATCAACCGTTGGTGTTATTTGTTGACGATTGTCAGTGGATTGATAACCAGTCAAGTGAGTACATTCTGACTCGATTAGCCAAAAAAGTGCCTTTGTATATCGTCATGACGGTCAGACCAAGTGATGCCGCAAAACTATTAAAGCATTATGCTGAACAACCAGCGCTTAATGCATATCGCATTGCACTGCTAAAGGCGATAGAAATAGCAGGCCACCAAGGCATTGATTGTGATATTAACCTCACACAACTTAATCAAAAAAGTATTCATCTAACAGGTTTTGATAAGACGGCTTTAAACGAGTTAATATCGTTAGTTATAAAGGGGGAATCCACTCAATTAAATGCCCTGGCTGATACACTGTTTACCGAAATAGCCGGTGTCGACGCCGAGCACATTAACACCTTGTTCGCAATTGAAAGCATTAACATGCTTTGTGATGAAAAGCTGTACAGTGAAAATAACACCACGCCACTGATTGTGGGACAACCATTACAGATTAACCATGACATCAGCAATGTGAGTGAGTGTATTCGACAAACATTTGCTATTTTAAAGCAAAAATACCAAGACTCATTAAGTCATTATCAAAGCTCATCAGGTCAAAACAGTTTTAATCTCATGGCCTATGCGGTATTAGAAGAAAGATTACACCTTCTCAAACTCTATTTTGCTGAGTATGGCAATGCAGCCGTCAATACGTTACTGTTTTCATCTTTATTAGGCGCACCATTTTCGTCAAACATAGTGAAAAAGTCACTCGAAGCGTTGGCTGAAACCACAGAGCCGCTTTTACTCCCACTTAAGCATCACCTTAATCAAAGCGAGTCGCAAATCGGGTTAACCCCAGAGCATTACGCCATTATTGACGAAGTGTATGAAATTTTAAGTAGGTACCCTCAAGATAATGATAAGTACCAATACCGTCATGGTTTATTGTATATCTTTCTTGGTAATCAGCTTGATTGGTTACTTGCTCATTTGTTGGTAAAAGATACCGTAGAGGCCATCGAACAAACACTAACGATAATACTGGCTGTCATAATGCAAGAGCAAGTACAACAACCTTTTTACGAAAAACAGAAGTTGGGACTCACCACTGAAGAATATACATCAATGGTATTCTTTGCTACCGCAGAACAGCGTATTTTAAAAAAGCTATTTAATCATAATCCCGTCCTGTGGGCAGAGGATTACACAACTAGCCTCAATCATTTAGCCACAAGCTATAGGCAGCGCACCCAATTGAGTGAGGCCATCGCGCTTCATAGAGAGTGCTTGGCCATTCAAAAAGACCTATATCTGGCCAATACCGCACAATGGGCTATGCATTACACGACTAGCCTCAATAACTTGGCCTATAGTTGTAGCAGAAATAACCAACTGACCGAGGCGATAGCGCTAGAGCAAGAGTCCTTAGCTATTCGTAAACGCTTCTATCAAGAAAATCGTGAACACTGGGCAAAAGGGTACACAGACAGCCTCAACAACTTGGCCTGCAGTTATTCAGAACACAACCAATTGAATAAGGCTATCACTCTTCAACAAGAGTCTTTAACTATTATAGAAAGCTACTATCAGATCAATCAAACGCAATGGGAAGATCGTTATGTTCTCAACCTTCATAATTTAGCTCTAAATTATGATGATGATAATCAATTGGCAGAGGCGATTGTGCTTGAACAAAAGTGCTTAACTATTTTAATTGAACGATATCAAGCATCCTGCGAAAAGTGGGTAAAATTTCACGTAGGTAGCCTTAATAGCTTGGCAGGTTTTTATGAAAAGAATAACCAATTCACAGAGGCAAAAGCACTTTATCATGAGAGCAATGAAATTATAAAAGGTAGGTATCTGATTAATCGAGAACTGTGGTCAGAATATTACACACTCAGTCTTAGTCGACTGGCAAGGTTTTATGAAAAAAACAACCAATTAGTTCAATCGATAGCGCTTTATGATAAATGTATAGAGATTTTAATCGACTTGTATAAAACCAATGATGTGGCATGGGCTAAGCAATACACAACCAACCTTTGTGGCTTGGCAAGCTGTTATGAAAAAAATAGCAAATTAGCAGAGTCTATAGTTCTTTATGTGAAAAGTATTGAAATTCTTAAAGGCTTATATCTGGTATTTCCTGAAACGTGGGATGAGTACTATATAGCGAGCCTTATTAGTTTGGCTGATTGTTTGAGTAAAAATAATCAACTGACAAGTGCGATAGTACTTTATGAGAAGAGCATTGCGATGCTAAATGATTTGTATGTGACTAATTCTGTAAAGTGGGCTAAGCAATATACAGCCAGTCTCAATAAATTTGCAAACTGCTATGAAAAAAACAACCAATTGGCAAAGTCTATAGTGTTGTATAAGTTCAGTCTTACCATTTTAAAAGGTCTGTATGATATTAATTCCTCAAAATGGGCTGAGGGTTACACAACAACGCAAAATAACTTAGCAATTTGTTATAGCAAAAACAATCAGTTGATAGAGGCTATAGCGCATTATGAAGTTTGCTTTACGACTCTAAAAGGCTTATATTTTCTTAATTCTGTTAAATGGGCAAATAGTTATACAACAAGCCTTAATAACTTAGCTATGCGGTATTACAAAAATAATCAATTTATGAAGGTGATTGAGCTTTTTGAGTATAATCTAGATATTTTAGAAGGTTTATATAAAACTAGTCGCTTGCATTGGGCTGAGATCTACATATCCTGCCTCAATATCTTAGCAATAAGTCTTTACACAAATAATCAATTGGATGAGGCAATTGCCCTTCATGCGAAGATTCAATCTATTAAAGTCGATTTAAATTTTGCGCGAAAGCAATAAGAATGCATTAAATTAGTTAGCTTCAGCACTTACGCGATTAAATATTTTACATTGGCGCAGTTGTACTTTATGGATTATTTTGACGTGATGATAATTTAAGCTATCGATGATGTTGACAATCTAGACAGCTTTTTTATCCGATTGTAAAATACTACCAAGTCACGTTAAGACTTAACAACCTAATAAATTAAAAAATTGTAATGATTTTTATGATGAAATAATTGCTTTATTCAAAAAATTTTATGACAGCTATCAGATAAAAATTGAATATGAAGATTACAAATTTTTACGAGATTCAGAAGATGAGTTTTGTAAAGCAAAGATTAACTATTTTTGAAATGCTGTTTATGAAATAACAATGCTGTTAATCCACTCACTATTTATTGATGTCATTGATGGTGAGTGTTTTTCTTCTTTAGGCTAATACAGCAGCTTTTAACCTTTAAATTTAAGATGATAACTATGTTTTTTGAACGATTGAACGAATCTTTTTTTACATTTCGAACCGTGTACTGTGATGACGTAGCCATTGCGGATGATGCCTTAGTCAATTCAGATATACTGTTACCTGTTGTATTATTGTGTATTCGATATGCCATTAAAAATACGGCTCTTGAGGGGAAAGTATTCAATTTTAAGGCTTTTAAGCAAGAGGAATCATTGTGCTTTATTGCTGTGGACACGTTATATAGCTTTGATGATGAAGTCGCTGTCATGATTAGTGATGAATTAGGTGGCTTTAAAGCAATTAAAATGTGTGAATATAACTTAACTCGCAAGCTCGATTTAAAACCATTGGTAATGCTATTTAGAGACACATTTAAGTCAGCAGCAGAAAATGAAAATGTAGATGAGTCAGAGCTTTTAGATGACATATTTTCTGAACACTTTACATTAACATTAAGCCAGGACTTTATTGATAAGGCCCTATCGACACTTAATGACAACAAGTCAGGAAAACCTAAAGTAGGTGACCCTTTAGACTTTGAGCAATATTCAATTCTACGTACTGCGCCACCACAATTATTCGAAGAAATGGCCGTTGTCACTGTTGCCAGTTATTTGTCTGAAAAACCGTTAATTGAAGTACAAAAAATAAATGCAGAAGCGTTACCTGAAGTGAGTATCGATATAGTGCTGGCGACATTATTGGGTTCTCCAAAAAGCTTACAAGTATTAGCGAAGTATTTTAAGTGTCAGCCAAGCCAAGTCATTATGCCTGAACATATTTATATGTTGAGACAAAAGCTTAAAAATAAAGCGGTTACTCGCAGTATTAATGTAGAGAACGACACCAGTAAAAGCTGGTATGTAATTGCAAAAAGTTATGCTTCTCAGCTTGAATATGATGCTGATGTAAAATATTGCTGTGATGAAGGGTTTAGTGAAGGCAACTTTAACGAAGGCGAGTTTAATGAATCGTTGTTTATTGCAGCACTTTTAAACATGTCACACACAAGCGTCAAACAGTTAAAGCGGTTAAATAAATCCACTAACCATATTGGCAAAGCGCTAAAAATAGAAAAACAACTGTCTATAGAGTTAAACAATCAAGTTATAGGCCAACAAAAAGCCATTCAAAGCCTTACCAAAGGATATTTAACGTCAAATATTAGCCAAGGTGTAGGACCAAGATTAATTTTCACGTTTGCCGGACCTTCCGGTGTAGGTAAAACTTACCTGTCCTCAATTTTTTGTGATTTATTGAATCAATATGAATGTTCTGGGTACACGTTTACCCTTTTTAATATGGAACAGTATTCACATAAAAATGATGCGATGAAGTTGTTTGGTAGCGGGGTGCAATACAACGATGCTAACCTTGGTTTAATTACAAGTGCAGTTAGAGCGCAGCCTAGGCAGGTTATTCTATTTGATGAAATAGAAAAAGCACACAGCAATGTGACTCAATCTCTTTTGAGTATTTTAGATAGTGGCCAAGCACAAGACCAAACGAGTCAAGAGTTTGTTAATTTTGACCAGTGCATCATCATTTTTACCACTAACTTAGGCCAGGATGTATTAGCCAATAACAATCAACAGAATCAGTTAAATATTTTTGATGTTTTAAGGTATTCACAAAGTCCTGCGAACGGATCCAAGTTGTCTATTGAGTTTGTTAACCGATTATCTAAAGGGTACTCTGCATTATTTACACCTTTACAGATAAATCATTTTACTTATTTAGCAGAAAAAGAGCTTAATAAAGTCAGTGAACATCAAGACATGCTTGATTTTACTTGGCCTTCTAATTTCGCATCATTTTTATTGCAGTTATTAGCACCTGACATCACGGCAAGGCAGTTAACCGCCTCGTTATCGAAATTAAAAGCAGAAATTTTGGTTAAGTCGAGTGATCTTATTACTGATGACTTATCATCTATTTCTTGCAACGTATCCGTTAATGAAAACGTGGTTGGCATTGATGTAAAACAGGTATTAATATTTGATAATGATGAGCAATTCCAATCTAAGATTGAGCTTTTCGACCCTGGGTTAGCCACTAAGTTAGTTGTTGACGCAAAAAACATTAAGCAGATGATGCAACAATATCGACCGGACGCATTTTTAATTGATATGGACTCTGTTTCTAAGGCTCAATTATCTATCGATGAAATTACTGAACAAGTGCATGGTATCAACCCAAAAATTCCGATTTTTAGCTTTCGGTTAGTCAACAAAGATGTGGTTGAACATAAAAATCAATCCTTGAACCACCATATTCGGCAGCATTTTGAATTAGAAATTGAAACGATAGAAACAACATTTTCAGACATGCTAATGCGTATAAACTATTTTCTTACGACCGAAAAAACCATACGACGCATGATGTCTCGAAATGAAAGAGTTGAGTATCAATGTCGTGTTGAGTTAAAAAATAATGCATTGGACGTATCATTTAATAATCTATCCTATTGTCAGGTCATTCATTCAAAGGATTTACAAGAAACCAGTTTCTTTAATCACAGCCTGCCGAGCGACTCACTTGATGATGTTATTGGACTCGATAGGGCTAAAAAACGGTTAAAAGAGGTGATTAGCTGGCTTAAGGCACCTGATAAATTATTAAATTTCGGCGTAAAAGTGCCCACTGGCTTTTTGTTTGCTGGTCCTCCTGGGACGGGGAAAACACTATTAGCCAAAGCGGTTGCTGGGGAGTGTGAGTTACCCTTTTTTAGTGTGACCGCATCCGAACTGTCATCTCCTAATAATGGTGGTACAACTGAAAACATTAAAAAGTTGTTTGCCACCGCGAGAAAGTATTCACCGTCTATTGTCTTTATTGATGAAATTGATGCCATTGCCGGTCAACGAACTAATAATACTGATGGCAGCTCAAGAGACCGAAATTTAACGGTTAATGCGCTTTTAACGGAAATGGACGGCTTTTCAAGTGGTGATGCGCCAATATTTGTCATGGCGGCGACTAATTTCCCACAATTACTTGATAAAGCCATTACACGACCAGGTCGATTTGATGAGACAATTTATTGTGACTTACCAAATAAATCTGCCCGTTTAGCATTTTTTAAACGTTTTGCAGATAAGCATAATTTGAATTGGCAACAAACTGAATTACAGCAATTAGTGTCTTCAGCCCAAGGCATGTCTTCAGCACAAATAGAACAAGTTTTACGAGAGTCTGTTTACCAAGCTGTTGGTGACAATGAGCAACTATCTACTGAACACATAATAAAAACCATGATTAGAGTGGCCTATGGTTCTCCCTCAGAACATATATTATTGAGTGACGAAGCAAAGCTAAGCACGGCTTACCATGAAGCGGCACATTTGTTGGCTTATAAATTATTGTTCCCTAAACAACCAGTTGATTTTATTACTATTGAACCGAGAAATTTTACGTTAGGATTTGTTGCTACTCGGGAAGCAGAAGAATATGAAAGCCTGTCAAAGCGAAGAGTTATGAGCAAATTGCAAGTATTACTAGCGGGAAGAGTAGCAGAAAAATTGTGCTCCGGTGATAGTGATGAAGTGAGTACAGGCGCTTCGAGTGACATCGAAAAAGCAACTCAATTAGCCATGCATGCCATTTACGAAGGAGGGATTGAAGCAACCGTTGGCCCGATCAATATTGCCTTATTAACTAGATTCGAAGAAAGTGAATTGTTATCTGTTGCTCAATTAGCGGTGAAAAACTGGTTAGAATTGGCTGAAGTACAGGTAGAAAAATTGCTCAGTGACAATTATCAGTTACTGACTAACATTACTACAATACTACTGGAAAAAGAGTCTTTGCTCGGTGATGAGATTGAACAATTATTTTTCACTTAGCATTGTTTACACTTATGGCTAATGGGTGGCTCAGGTTTCTGTAGTAGCCCATTCAATATGACTTTGGCTTACTAAGACCGTAAACCAAAGTCATGCTAGAGCTTTATTTAGCTAGATAATAGAGTGGAATATAGCCATTTCACCCGTAAAATGTCTGCTTTCTCAAAAAATAATTCTTCAAAAAAGTAGAGAAAAGGAAGGGATTGAATATTATTTCTAAAGTGTTACTCGTACCAGTAAACCTATATTATTATTTGATAATGTAACCATCCCTTATATCGATCATATTTTAAGAAAGTTTTCCTCATTTAACAGCTCATACAATTTGGGCGGTAAATCATTCAGCGATTCATGCCCCTGTGTCAGGATTGTTGTCACCCCTTAAAATCATCCAATAATTAAATAGAGGAGGGGGGCGATGAGAGCCCAATGGCACGATATTCATCTGAACGTAAAGAAGCAGTTTTAAAAAAGTTATTGCCTCCCCACAAACCCCTGTGTCAGGATTATTGTCACCGCCTAGGCCAAATTCGTTAATGGCATAGCGGGATAACACCTTTCGCTCTGCTGGATTTATAGCTTTTTTCAATAATGTCTTTCAACGCCATATTTTGTAAACTGGCTTCTGCAAACATCTTTTTAAGTTTGCGTTCTCATGTGTTCAACTAAAGTCATGTACGAGGTAATAATATCACCTCTATTTAGGTGGCCCAAATAACTGTGCCACTACACTAATTATATTTTTTTGTAAATTGCTTAAACTCACGTGAACGAACGATAGTTTTGGCTTGTTGGAAAAGTTCATTTTGATCATTAGAATACTCGACCTGACTCTTCTTAGCCCCTTTTGTTGTTAAGCCTTGTAGTAATTCCCTTGCTGATTCAAACATTGAATTTTCGCTTTCCTGGCGATTTTTTTCAGCAGCAACTTTCAACATGCGGATTATTGATTTAGGCACTGCTTCCATTTCGGTTATTTGATTAAATTTAAAGTCCTCATATTTATTGTAAAGGTTAAAGACTAAAATGTGTGAGCTCGTATTTAGACAAATTATGTCCGTTGAAATGAAGGTGTCTGGATATATCGCGATATATAAACAGCCTAAATCAAATAATAGTTTGTCTCGTAACGCACTTTGTTGGATGTTATTAGCTGAAAGGCAATATATTCCGGAAAACATTTCTCCCATCAACTCAGAAAATTTTTCTGGGGAAACGTAAGTGTTAACAATCAGAAATAATAATTTATTAAGTTCTGAATATAAAATATTGGTAAGCTCTTCGTATGAGTTTGTATTTTCAGCATTAAGAAATTGTTCACATAAGTTCTGGAAACTATCTAGATAGACTTTGGGGTCACCCTCTTCAGAGCCTAATGTAGCGACTATATTATTAAAGCAATACTCAATATGGCTCTTATTGTTATCGATATTTTCACTTTTACTCATCTGTGTTAAGTGTATAAATAATGCTGACTGAGGAGTATAGTCACTTTTATTTTTTGACTCTGAAAATAGTTTATTATAACAGGCAATCTCTAGGTCGAAAGCGCTTTTCTCGAGAAAGTAGGACTGTGGGATAGAATTGTTATAACTAAGGTTTGCGTAAGCATTCAGTAATCCAGCTTTGTTAGTCTCTGACGACAGAAGTTGTTTTTCACAAGCTCTGCGACTTCTGATTTCGTAAACAAAACTATTATTATTTGCAACAGGTGGTATTGCGGTTGTTTGCAGTTTTTGGTCGTCATCTACATACTCATATGACTCATGAACCGATATTTCATGACTAACTAATAACAATTTATCCACAAAGGAATCATCGTAACTAGGTGACTCTAAATAGTTCTTATAACATGGGTTAACCTGGCCTAAAAGAATGCTTAGAAGCCATCTGGCGCTATTTTTTTCTTTACAGGTATCTCGATAAATACCTGTGGGTTTATCATCTATTATTTTAACTTCGTAAGTATATATAGCGCCTTTTTTCAGTAATTCAAAAACTAACCTTTGTGAATAAGAGTAACCTTTAAGTGCAACCTGTTTTGCATAATAATAGCATGCGCCTTCCTTTTTATTTTCTTCGCTAATGAGTTCAACCAAATCTAGCGCATCTTGAAGTCTGTTATTGTACATGGCCAAGTTCATGAGAGCGATATTCAGATTTAAAGCTCGTTTCGGACTTGCTGCTTGAATTTCTTTTTTCACTAATGCATATAATTTTAAGTAATCATCTTCTAAAATAATGCCATCTAAATCAGTATCTTTAGAAAATTTAGCAAGTAATAGACTTGTTGGTTCGAAGTATCCTTGCTGGGCAGATTTTATGGCAAATGTACCCAAAGAAAGATGCTTGGTTTTTATATAGGCTTTTGCTAGAAACCCCCTACAATTTAGTTGGCCAAAATCGACCGCTTTTTCAAGAAAATCTATCTGCTCATCAATTGATATATGCGTTTGCAGCTCAGGTCGGTTTTCTAGTACCCATGCTAGGTCATGAGCACTATCAAATGAATTGAGAGAAATATTCTGGAGATGCATTTCAATACCAGAGGGAATATTCTCTTCAAAACCTAATGTTCTATATTCTGTCTCAAGGTAAATGCTGGCTAGGTATCGCCGGCACCCTGTACTTCCTTGTTCATCGCCTGCATGCAGGTAAGTTAAGCTTTTTTGAGTATTTTGAGCGACTTCGCTATCATTTTTACTGTATTTATAGCCTAACCAATAAACAGCATCTAAATATCCTTTACTGGCTAATTGATGTATCTCTTCAATAGCTTGTTCTTTATTTTTATTCGCGTGAAGTTGAGCGAGGAAATAACTATATTTTTCTGCAAGGTTAAAGCTTGTATAATTGGCTGATTGCTCAAAAATATGGTTCATAAATTCATTCGAATCTACAATGCCATATTTATTTTTTAAAAACTGTGTCGGGCAGTTGCTATTCTCGATATTGTCATCAAATAGTTTTGCTAAACGATAGGTTGCTCTAATATCACCCGCTTGGTGTGCTTTAGTGTAATACTCAGTCGCTTTATCTTCGTCACCACCATATTTTGTGTCTTCAAATCCATATAGCACTCCTAGTTCAAAATTCGCTTCTCGGCAGTCGGTAAGTGCTGCTTTTTGTAAATATTGATACGCTATTTCAGGCTCTATTTTTATTCCAAATCGGCCAAGGAGATTGAATTTAGCTAAAACCACATAATCGATAGACTCTTTTAAAAACTTATTTTCAAGTTCTACTTTATATTTAAGCGCTTCATTTACAGGCCAAGGCATGCTTAGTTTTAAATAAGCTTGCTGACTGTTTAACTCATGAATATTTACATGTGTTGAAGATGTTGAGGGTAATGGTGATTTTTTATTCTTTATTCTGATCAATTTATTGAGTTGGTTTAAAATCGTCTGGAAGTGAACAGAGTCTTTGTCTTCAAAGTGAATAAACTGAATTCCATTGAGCTCTGTCACCCACTCCGAACATTTTTCTTCAATAACATTAACTGGTACGCCTACAGAGATAGGAATAAGCTTTTTATCTTTCAATGCCCAATTAAGCTCTTCAATAATAAAGTTTTGCCCGTCATTATTACCATGTTCAATCCTTGCGAGGTAATCCTCTGTGAAAAAGGCTAAAACATAATTGGAATTATGCATAGCTTGCTGTAGCTCATTTGCCCAATTAGTTCCCGGCAACAAGCCTTTTTTGTCAATGAATACGGTAAAGTCATCATTCTTTAAAAAACTCGCAAAATCATGCGCTAAAGCGTCATCTGCACCTACTTTATAACTAACAAAGCAATCAAACATATTAAAATCTATTCCTAATTATACTTAAACAACATGCCTAGGGGTACAGTTCTCATTCTCGAGAGTGATGTGGATAGCTTAAATAGTCACAGCTGTGTCGTTTAACAAGCACTTTAATTCGATTCATTTTGAACTAATTCAACGCTAGAACAATGGTAAGTCAAAGTTTTCTAGACACTTTCTGTGGAATAAGATCAGAACAATCTTGATCTGATCTTAAGGCTAAATATTTTGGGTTATCACTATCTTCGTACTTTTAGATCGGAGAGCCCTTCATAGTGACTCCATTCGCAATGCTCGATAATTGCCTCATTTGCTATTTCTCTTAGACAGTAATCGATGGAGTTCTTATCATTTTCAGCTATGATTGATACGGCTCGTTCATAAAGCTTCGATAAATTTTCGTAACCTGTGGCGGTGGATTGATAGCCGGCTAATTCGCACCAAAGCGCAGTAACACCTGCTAACATTACTAAAATTTGTACGATAATCATCGTCCAAGATTGAATATGTAGACTAAAAGTGAACTGAGTTATTAACAAACAAATACCTGAAAATATAGCTAAGAGAAAAAGTATTCTTGAAACCAATGAAATATCTTTGTGTGCCAACTTTGGTCGATTGAAAATGAATGTTTTAAATGGCCAAAAAGACTTTTCTATGTTTAGATTTTTTTTCAAAAAATCATTCTGATTTTCTAGCCAATCTATTCTAATTCTTTCGTAACAAACAGGCTTTCTTGAACGCCACCAGTCCAACTCTGCAAGTGCAATGGCCTGATTGAACAAGGGGAGTGTTTCTTGATAACGTCTAGGAACCAACGGTTTGTTATTTGGTGCTATGTCAGCAAGATTAAGAAATCCACGGATCCGGAAACATTCTGCGATTCCTCTATATATTTGGTATTTCCATTTTAATTGCTTAGTAGCTGAATAATATATTAAATAGTAGCAAAGTGAGATAGACAAAAGGATTAGTACGTTTAGAACCATACCTATCTGCTTACCAACGTAGCTACCAAGAAACTCATAAAAAAATAGTCCCAATAGAGATATAACAAAAAAGAGTGTCATTATATTTCGATATTTTGATTGGAACTTACCAGCATTGTAATCTGCAGTGTTAAATAATGAAGCGCTATACCCTAATCCAGCTTGCGTTTGTTCTAATTGTTGGCTAGGTATTTCATCCATTAATTCTGTGTTATAGAATTGTAATTGACTCATTAGTTGTATAAATTGAGCTGACAGGTACTTCTGTATCGCTGGATGTTTTTTTACATTCAAATTATTGGTAATATAAATGCTAAATGGTGAGTCTATAGCCGTTTCTTCTAACTTTGTAAAACAAGATGAGATAATTGGTTTTGTAGATTCAATAAGACGTAACACTGGAATATGTTGAATAACGCCTCCGGTTCCACCATCAAAATCATTCATTGGCAAAAGAGCTGAGTGATCCGTTCCTTTTGGCCAGTCAATTTTTTGTCCTAATTTTATCGATACTACGTCGGCAGTACCACCTATTCCTTCACTGGCATGGCCATCCCAAAGGGCAATAATTACATTTGCGTATTTACTTAAAAATGCGCCTAAATTCAGATAAAGACTGCAACGATCTTCACCGTAATTAAGGTCTGCCATTGCAGATCTGTAGCGTTCTATTGTTAATCCACTCTCTATAATTAAATGTTCATTTTTATGTTTATCGAATAGTCGTCGAAATCCTTCTAACCCAAATTGACGTTCATGCAAAGGTTCTGCGAAATCAGTTTCATAAGCAGAAATCAACATCGGCAGACAAGGAATTATTATCAATTGTTCGCTTTGCCATCCTTCATTGATTAGTTCATTTGCAGCCTCAACTGCAAGCAGGTCTGCACCTTCAGCCATACCACTAAGTAACCATATTGGTGTTGTGTCATTTAGTTGTGTTCGCCAATACAGTAAGCAGCTCTTAATGGCTTTTTTTACTCCTTCTAAACCGCTTTTGGAATCCTTAGTTAGCCCGATAACGTCTCTATGACCGGAAATACCAATTATAAAAGGTATTTTTTTTGAACTTTCATTATTGTTTTGTTGTGTAAATTCCATTTAATAGGTTCTTCTTGTAAATTTATCGTGATATTTGCATTTTAAATAAGGTGAGGATTTGTTATTTTTAGTAGTTAATAATCATACTTTATTTGATTTTTATGTGTTTATCTAATGATTAATAAGATTTTTTGTGATTGGCTATCCTACAGGGTGAGATCGTTAACGTTTTTTTGAACTGCTGATATTGACACACAATCTGTTTGACGCCTTGGCTTAGCTGTGATCTTATACTCTCTTTTAGGAGAGTAAATTATGTACCTTGAAGCCTTCACAACTTTTTTCAGCGAGCTTACCGACACTCGTCAATCAGCTAAAATTACTTATCCTCTCGAAGATATTTTATTTGTTACTCTCTGTGGTGTTATCGCAGGAGTCGAGGGCTGGAGCGAGATCCGTGATTACGCTGACGGTCATCTTGATTGGTTTCAACAGCATGGATATTTAAGTGATGGTGTCCCTGTCGATGACACCATCGCGAGGACCATCTCACGCATTGACCCCGAGCAATTTAGGCTGTGTTTCATAAAGTGGATGCAAGCCGTGCATGAAATAACGCAAGGTCAACTTATCGCGATAGACGGCAAGACATTAAGAGGCTCCTATCAACGTGGAAACCGACAATCAACAATTCATATGGTGAAAATGCATTTGCATGTAAAAACAAACTCGTTCTTGGGCAAGTCAAGACCTCTGAAAAGTCCAATGAAATCACTGCAATCCCAGAGCTAATAAAGCTTCTGGATATTGAAGATGCTTTGGTTTCGATTGATGCCATGGGCTGCCAAGTTAACATTGCAGAGCACATTATCGAGCAAGGTGACGATTACTTATTTACGCTAAAAAGTAATCAGGGCAATCTACATAAAGCTGTAAAAACAGCATTTTCTGAGACACGTAAAGCCCCGCTAGGCGGCGTAAGCTTTGAGCTACAACATGGTCGTATCGAAGCGCGAGTTTACCATGTATTAAGTGCCAAACAGTTTAAAGAAGAATTCTCACAATGGCCTCAATTACAAACACTTAGCATGAGTATGAGCTTTCGTCAGCAAAAAGGAAAAGCGCCTGAGCTCATGTATCGTTACCATATCAGTTCCGCTGAACTGACAGAGCAGCAACTCGCTGAAGCGGTGCGTGCTCATTGGGCTGTAGAAAATAGCCTGCATTGGGTGTTAGATGTCTGTATGGCTGAAGATGCTTGCCAAATTTATCAAGACCATGGTGCTGAAAATTGGGCTATGTTACGCCAAGCCGCATTGAATATGCTTAGAAGCGAACCTTCAAAGGGAAGCATACCAGCTAAACAAAAACGAGCCTGGATGAAAACAGCATACTTAGAAGCGGTATTAAATGCTGGATTCAGTGATATGGCTAATTAATGAACACTCATGCGGTTGCCCTGGGCTATCCTAACATCGAATTTTTACCGTTTCCTGTAAATGAATGATTATCAGCATTTTCGGATTCTTTTATCCAGCTACCCCGAGGAACTGTGAGCTAACTCCTGGATTTCTTAAAGCTTCAGCAATGCTGTAATTTTACTCTCTTACCAGCGCACTGGCATCAAGAATAAATTCTTTTGAATAGTTTTTACCTGTAGTAATTTCGATCTCTAGTTAAAGCAACTATCTCTTAACCGTAGTCGTCATATCAATTAAATTTCGTGATCCTTTTAATTTATATTCATTTTTTTGCGTAAAAAAATATATTTTACGTCACTCCATGTTTTTCATCATTTCTTTAAGCTAATCCCAATCGCATATGACTTTAGTATGCATAACAAAAAGAAAGGATTAAAACATGAAAGCAATGATTAAAAGTAACATTAAATTTGGCGTCGTTTTGGGTTTGAGTGCATTAGTACTCGTAGGATGCGGCGGGTCTTCTGACGAAGAACAAATGACTTGGCTAAATGAGTGGAATAGTTCTGGGAATTATCAAGCTAATCTTAAAATGTTAGGTGTGTGCTTTAAAAAAGTGGGTATTAGAAGTATGACTCAAGAAATGAGTGATTCACAAAATGAAGCCGTCAATGAATGTGAGTTAGATTATATAACGGATTTAGCGGAAAAAGATGGCATTAGCCTGGATAGAGAGTTGTTAGCTAATAATATTATTCAGCTTTAACGTTGCAAATCTAATACAAGGATTGAAAATGTCATTAACAAATAAAAGCTTAGAACTGACTTGTGATGCAAAAAAAACAGTAGGGCAAGTCACGCACGAGTTGAATCAGTCACCTTCTTTTCAACAAGCTAAGTCTGCTATCACCAATACAACAAATAGTGCGTTAACTGCAGATATACCGAATATTAAATTAATGAACTTTTTTGCGGTATTCAGTCTAGCTTTAATGCTGTTAAGTACATTTTTTCCTGTGATGAACGTATTGGGCAGTAGAATGCCATTAAGTGACTTAGCACCAATATGGTTATACATAGTGACCATTTTTGCACTGTGTAGTCATCTTTTTGGATTTAAGCAGTTAATTTCACACGGTACTTTAATTATTCTATTACTGTCTATTTCCTTTACCGTTTATCAAGAGATATCCGACGTATTTCAAGCAACACAAATGTTTGGTAGCGTTAATCGCAAAGAAGTTATAAGAGGAATTGTTGAAGGGTTAAGGTATGCGGATGTTGGCTTCTATATGTTTATATCAAGCTTCGTACTGACTGTGATTGCAACGATAAAGCCAGGCTATAAAACTAATCATGCACTGTGGGATAAACTGGTTAGCAAATAGGTTATTACTCTCAAGGTCAGTTGTAAACTGGCCTTTTTTATGGATGTGTTTATGCATTTTATGCCTAGAAAGCAACATATTTATACTCCTGTTAATTCAGTTGGTAGAGACTATATAGTTGGTGATATTCATGGTCAAATTAAGCATTTATATAAAAAATTAGCAATATTAGGCTTTGATTTTAAAAGAGATCGGCTTTTTTGTACTGGTGATATCATTAGTAAGGGGCTAGGCAGTATTGATTGCCTTAACTTGCTCACTAAAAAATGGTTTTTTTCTGTTTTGGGAAACCACGAACAACTTTTTTTATTAGGATTTCAGTGTTCAAGTTATTGGGCTTTTTTAATCAAAAACGGAGGAGGTTGGTTAGCAGAAAATATTAGTCATTATGATGTATTACTTCGATGGAAAACTATCATTGATATCACCATGCCACTAACAAGGACAATTCAAGTAGGCTGTACATTTATTGGAATTAGCCATGCTTCAGCTTTAACTTCTTGGGGCAAGCTTCAACACGATGAATTGTCCGATGAGGATATATGGAATGTGCTTTGGAGTAGGCCATTACATGACCTAAATATGTGCACTGCAATTGAAGACATTGATTATGTCGTCCACGGGCACAGTCCAGTGAGGGAGATAGTTCAATACGAGAATCGTTTTTGGATAGACACTTTTACCTCAACACAAGAATTGACGATCGTTAATTTAACTGATTTACCCATTGCATTAGTCAATAGGTTGTAATTGCTAGTAATATAGGCTGAACTAGTTGATAATTTACATCATTATTATATTGAACAATATAGGGAATATAGTGTCCATTAGAGAGCTAAGTAATGCCACTGAATTACTGTTAGGTTGGCAAAATAGAGATAAGCATAAAAGCGAGGAATTCCTCATTTATGCGTATCAAGATATTCGATCTATAGTCGAAAAGTATCTTTCACATCATCGTCCAAATGAAACAATTTTACATGATGCATCTATTACAGAGCTGGCCAATGAGTCTGTTGTGAAGTTACATCGTTGGCGTAACGATGAGCAGCCCTTTGAAGGGAGGCAAGATTTTTTTGATTACGTACGCGTCTCAGTTTGGCATTTACTCTTTGGTAAACCACATCAATCCTTACTAAATCAACAAAAAGCTAAGCATGAATACCTTCAATTACAGTTGACGGATGCAGAGGTGTCTTTACCTAATTGGACAGAGAATCTTACGTTATCTTCTGTGTTGGAGCTTTTACAGAAGTCATATCCGAGACAAGCTGAAGTATTTGAGTTGAAAAATTTTGCCATGGTAACACATCAGCAAATCGCTGATATGTTAGATTTATCGACCAGAACAGTTGATAACGATTTACAATTTGCCACGGCTTGGCTTAGAACAAAGCTTACAGAATGATAGATATTGTTTCTCTGTTCGCTGAGTTATCGAGTTTAAATACCCTAGAACAACAGCAACGTTTACAGCCATTAAAGATACAATTTCCTGAGCAAGTTAATGAACTTGAGAAAATGCTCGCCATTAATCATACTCCCGTATCAAGTAGTGAACTAATAGAATCACAAATGTCCAATGTTGTTGATTTATCCTATGAATCCTTAATTGGACAAATTGTCATGGGTTTTACTGTCACCAAGCTTGTATCTGAAGCTGGCGGTATGGGCTTGGTATTTGAAGGTGAACAGCGCTTAATCTGTACTGATAGTCATAAAGGAGAGGCACATAAAGCGGCTATTAAAATTCTGCGAGCCAATAAGTTTAGTTCAACGCAACAACGAGCCATTTTTTTTAATGAAGCCACAACCTTAATGTCACTAGACCATCCCAATGTATGCAGCATATATGGAGTATCTGAGGTGCTTGGTTCCGCTTGTATTGTGATGGACTTTATTGATGGACAAGGATTAGATATTTGGTTGGCGAGTAGTAAAAAGAATTTAAAGCAGAAACTGAATATATTTGAGCAACTATTAGGCGCAGTAAGCTATTTACATCGAAAACATCTTTACCATGGTGATTTAAAACCGCAAAATATCATCATCAATGATCAAGGTCATTTAGTATTAATCGATCTTGGTCTCGCTAGAAAGTACAAACGAAATATGAATGACCCATTCGTTTCTGCTTATACAATTAAAGCATTCACTCGCTTTTGGAGTGCACCAGAGCAAATCGCAGGAGAACTTTCTTCCGCACAATCTGATGTATATTCACTTGGTGTGTTATTGCATTATGTATTAACCGGTACCACTGTTTTACCAGGGCATCAGTTAGGGGGTAAATACTCAGAATTAAATGCCATCATTAACAAAGCATTATCTAATAATCCTGAATTTAGGTTTCCTGATGCTTTAGCATTTGAACAGAGCATTCACAGATTTAAAGCTGGATTACCTGTAGTTGAATACTCACAAAGCACTTATTATTTATTCCAAAAATTGCTGAAACGCAAACCCTTCACATCTCTTGCATGCATGTTGTTTGTGTACTCATTTGCAACCACGGTCTGGATTTTTACTCACTAAAATTACTTAATAAAATTATTCAATAAATTGCGTATTTTTTTTTAACTTCTGTCACTGCAGTAATCTACTGCTATTTCATATTATAGCCACAAGTTAATCACAAACGCTGTAAGCGCGTTTGTGTTTATAACGATGTTGAATAATAAAATAATAGAGAGAAATCAATGAATTCAGATCATAATGTTGAAAAAAAAACCGGACTTAAACAGAGCTTACTTGAGACATTTAAAGGGCTAGATACAAAAAACAAAACTATGGTCATCGGTGGTGTCATATTAGTATTTGGGATTTTACTGTCATTTTCTGGCTCGGTAAATACAGGGAATATTGGTGAAACATTTCCTCAGGAAGCCTCTGTTAAAGAGCAATGTCACTTTATTGGAGAATACGAACGAAGTATGTATCGTGCTGCCGTTGAAGGCGCTTCTGCTGAAGATATTCTTGAGTTAATGAATAATGATATAAAAGATCCTGAAGAGTTTAAGCATTCGCCAGCCCAGTATTTTTACAAGATAAAGCAAAGTAGCATCAGAAAAGTCGACAATTTAGTTGCCAAGGTAACTGGGGAAAAGTTTCAATCTAAATCGGGCAGTGAGCAAAATGAAAAAATCGATTATAGAGGTAAACGATTAGAATCTGAATGTTTAGCAGGTTTTAACCGCTCTAAATAGAATTGATTGATCATATTTCTTATCGCTATATGGCTTGAGTAGGGGAGTTGTACTCAAGCCATCAAATTGATTAACAGCTCTAGACCAGGGCGAGGGCGCGAGCATTTACCATACAGATTTAGTCTGTTTTTAGAGCTAAATTTGTTCATTACGCTATCAATTCATCAATGGTTGTAAGTGATTCAGTATTGAAATTTTCGTAGTGACCAAAAAACGCACACTCATTCGTCTACGATGCCCTGTGTCACAATCCTAATAAATAATGAGAAACATTACTTTGTAAGAGTCTAATAAATATGTGCCAGTAAACAGAACTTGGTTTAAGTGTCGTATTAGCGAACTTTAGACTCTTGAGTGTTATGTTTTTTAATCTTATTGTTTAACTTTAAAAATACTGTTCTGGTCTACATACACAACTATTAAAATAAATATAAAGCATCAATGTATTACGAAAAGATAATACGTTGTACTAGTGTCAATAAAACCTAATTCGAGGTAGAGAAATGATTAACGATCAACAAGGCAACACAAAAAAATTTAGCGGCTTTAGAATAGTGAATAAGCTTGGGGGTAGCTTTTTTATTCTATTTTTAATAGGCACTTTTTTACCTTTGGTCGCGGCAGGAGGCTGGTCACAAGAAAAAATAAGTTTATATGAGTACGACCAACCTCTTTTATTAATGATCATAGCATTAATCGGCATCATGGTTTACCTGTCAGGTATAAGCCGTTTATTTGCTAGAGTGATTTCATCTATTTTTATTGCCGTTGTAATATTAACCATATTGTCAAATGCTTATGATATCTATGAGGCAGCTAAAATACTGAGAGTGAATGAGTTTAGGTTTAGCTATTTGGTTCGTTCAATCAGTGAAGCATTAGCCCCTTATTCATTTGTTACAAAACAAGATTTAGGCAGTAAAGTTCAATACACATTATCGATAGGTGCTGTAATTTTAACCCTTTCATTTGTTGGAATTATAGGCTGCATATTTTCTCCTCGATATAAAGAAAACAAAGAATTACAAGAAAAGATTGTTGAAGAAAATATAAATTCATCTGTTTCTCATACTTCGAAAGAAACTGAAACTGGCAATATTGATACTTTAACGACAGAAAAGATGCTCACAAATAGTCTAATGGCAAAGCTTATTAGTTTCGTTAAACACATTTATAGCATTGTAGCACCGGTTATTAATACATTATTAGATAAATGTTCCAATCTGATTTGTGACAAAATACCGACGTTAAAACCAAATCAACAAAAAGTAAAATTTGGACTTGGTTGTATTTTAATAATTCTAATCTATATAATTGCTTTTTAAATTATATGTAGTTTTTAGCCCGTTATTGACACTATCCCATAACGTCAATAATGGGTACTTATTCATTTCTATTGTCTAAACTGGCAAAGCTCGAGACATTAAGCGCTTTAGCCAGTATTTGTTATATAACTTGTGATTCTTAGCGTTGCAGTACCTAAAGATACGGACCTAAACCACTATTTTTGAAATAATGTAAATAGGGTCGAGCAGCTAGATAA
This sequence comes from Shewanella sp. AC91-MNA-CIBAN-0169, assembly GCF_040310165.1. Lineage (NCBI taxonomy): Bacteria > Pseudomonadati > Pseudomonadota > Gammaproteobacteria > Alteromonadales > Shewanellaceae > Shewanella > Shewanella sp. AC91-MNA-CIBAN-0169. Next base: position 45,177 of record NZ_JBEOPM010000022.1, on the reverse strand, counting down.
GCTGCTTAAAGTTGATCCAGCTGAGTTCGTGAGCCTGTAAATGAGGGCATCTTGGAAGCTTTATTTGCTCACCAATCGAGTCATGAGCTATTCGTTCGTTAGATCTTTAATCTTATCTATACTTCCATTGTTCATCACTCTACTGATTCCGTTATCTCTAGCGGAAACAGTAGAGTAAATTTGGTTTGTACCATAATCTGATGATTAGCTGCTTTGAGATTAAAATATGGTTTATCATTATTTGCTATTTCTCCAGCAAATTTACTTTCATCAAAGTAGTTTTTTTGAACAGATTCAAAACCATTTTTAGCTCCGCTCCTCCCTGTGTATAGCTCACTGATAAGGATGACTTCACTATTTCCAGCATTAAGAACAAATTTAAACTGCCCGTTGCTACTTTTACTCAACTCATACCATCCTGATATGTCGTGCTCCTTCATTGGACTTAGATAGCTGGTATATAAATTAGACGCTCGAAATTAGTGTATTAAATCGATTGAATTTCATATAGATTTTCAAAAAAACCAATGTTTAGCCTTTGTCTGGCAAGTCCATCGTTCAATGTTAAACAGTAAGAGCATGTTACTTCAATGATGTAAGGTATGAATTTGTATTATCTTTGATTAGACGTTATTCTGACCACAGAAAGTAATATGCAAATGTAGGAGACCGGCATGGCACAAGCTGTTTTAGTCGCAGAATCTAAGCTAACTGACCGCTTTCAAACTACAGTACCTAGTCTTGTCCGACAGGCTTTGCATTTAGGTAAAAAAGATACAATAAAATACACCATTCAAGAGAATGGTGACGTATTAATGTCTCGTGCCGTATCAACAGATGAAGATCCTATCCTGGAAAGCTTTTTATCTTTTCTTGCAAATGATATGCAACTCACGGCAAATATGTGTCTTAGTGTTGAAAACTTAGTTGAAGATGTAGAAATTGATATAGATACCTCATTATTAGAAGAAGATGAGTAAGCTTGCCTAATGCCAATCCTATTATTGTTAATGAATGGAACTTTACACATCCATTTTTTATAGAGTAAACGATAAAATGTCTTAGATAGCTGGACTGGATCATCTAAACCATCTAATTGACCAAAATTTTTTTTAATGACATAGTCATGAATGGATATTGTTCATTTTATTTTGAGGTAATTATGCAGGTCAAACTAGAAGAGAATGAAGATGGCGAGATTTTTTTTAGGATACCCTCAATATATGAGCAGGAACTTCAGTGGGAAGAAGGTGATCTTATTGAATGGATCGATAATAAAAATGGTTCATGGACTTTACAAAAAATTAGTTCGCTAGATAAAAATTTCAAATCTGAAACATAGCTTTATAGAAAAATCAATTTATTCAATGGTGTCTATATGAAAAATCAATAAATTGGTATTTTAAGCTGCTTTAAGCTCAGTTAACAACCTATATGAATAACTCTATTAACTTTAATCATTACAATTTTCAGGAAGCAAATGGACCGCTTTTATTCAAACATTACCGGATGTATCAGATGTGCCGACTATTTAGATGCGGCAAAATGGTTGGACAAGGCTAAAGTACAACTTGATGATGAAAGTTATCTAATTTTACTATGGAAGGTTTTCGACAAGTATCCACTGATGGCTAATAGCGAACATTTTGCTCACTACAAGATATCGGAATTAGATGGTCTTGATGCATTAACAAGCTATCGTTTAAATAGTGATGAGCTTGTAAAATCTAATAAAAATGACATTGGCTCATGTTCAGGTGACCAAGAGGCTAAAATTGAAATAGAAGAAGATGAACTAGACCGTGAGTTCATAAAAAAAAGAGAACACTCGCATGAAATTACGATAGATATCAAAGATCTATAATTTTTTTAAACGCTCAGTTATACACTCAAAAAACTATTTTGTTTCAATAAACCTCCCTGTTTACATTATTGACCTATTGTTAATAATGGATTTAAAGCTTACCTTATCTTAATAACTTCCTGATATAAGTGTCGATTATGGAACTTCAATACATTGGTATTTCTGAACATTTTGCAACTGGTGAAGGGGTTACTTACACTATTTCTTCTGGCACAAAAGAACAGATTATTCAATTTTTCGGGCCTTATTTTTCTATTGGACTAGAGTTCTACACATTTGAAGCGATTAAAGAGGCTTTGCTTGAGTGTCAGAACATGAATCAAGATCTCATCATCCAAGATCAGTGTTTAAGAACAGCGTATGTGTTAAAAACTCATTTACCCGCAGTTGCAAATTTTATACAAAAACATGGATTTGGAAGCTTTTCATATTCGTTTCACTACAATTTAGCTTAATCTATTAGCTTGATTTATATAATTAAGTTCTAAATTGTAGGTTTCCCAATCATAATTGAGTAAAATATGATATTAAGCGTCTGATCATCTTAGCTAATGCGACCGAATTCAGTATGCCAGGTCACTACTTAGATATTAATCATAAGCGTACAATTCGTGATTATGGTAAATCGCGTTGTTTGCTGTTGTAAATGACGCATTGAGCTCATTTGCAAGGGGAAAAGGCTGTTTTGGACGATTATCTCGTTGTGAACAGCCATTTTGCCAGCGAAAGTTTGCAACGATTTTTACTTCAAAAAAAGTACCAAACAGAGTCTGTGCCGGTTGATGCTGATATTGAGTTAAAGTACCCATTTTTCATGCTTAGTCAGGTGGCATCGAGGCAGTTTTTCGACTCTTTGTAGTAAGTCTGCTAATTGTGCATGTGTTAATAAAGTACATTGTTGCGAACTGAGTATTGGCGTCATGTTAATATCTCTCATCACCTTTTCGACGCTATTACGCTGTAAACTGTGCAAGTAACAAAAGCGATGCAGTGTCGAGTATTGGCGTAAGAATACGCTAAGAGAGTCCTTGTTAATGTCTCGAGCTCGAGTGATCGCAAGCATGCCTGGCTTTACTAGCTCTTTAACCGCTTTGACTTGAATTCTTAATCGCCTTGCTACCCATTTGTAACTTTTATGCTCATCAGTTTCAAACACTTCATGATGCGAAATAAATGCTTTGACATCATCTTCTGCTAACATCAGTGTCAGTTGTTGCTGGACGCTCTTCAGCGTGAATCTAAATTGTCCTTGATAGATCGCTTTTATGATTGTCTTAAGATCTATTCCGCTTAACATTGCTAATTTATTAAAGCTGATCGCTGGATAGTAATTTAATGCTTCTTTACACATTCGAACCGATAACCAAGCACAGATCTGTTTCATGTCATACATTTTATGACATTTACTTGAAACGTGATACAAACTCTGAAAATGACCGCTATCTTCAAATAAACTCAGTTGTGCTGCGGTTAAACCGAGCATTTGTCTGATCTTACATGACGACACTCTGTCTTTTAGAGAGACCGTAATATTGGGGTGTTTATCAATACGGTCAACGGATGTAAATGCAGGCCAGCACTTGATATGATCAGTAGATGCGACAGGTAAACCAGCAGTTGCCATCAGTTCGGTGATCGGCGCTGACACCAAGCGCTTATCAAAGAATGCAAGGTACTCACGATCTTCTACACAACGTTTATGCCAAAGCTGATAGTATTTCCCTTGGAGCAAATTAAACGCTTCCATAATATACTGATTACTGACATTAAATTTATGCGTCAGCGCTAGGGGATCCAGATCGGTTGGGTAGATTAACAAGGTGATAGCTTTATGAAGCAAGCCCAAATGTTGATCAAGGTGACTTGACTCGATCCAGTCTTGATATTTCACATCGAATGCGCTTTCAGTCATTAACTCTGACCATTGTTGCCTACAGTGAGTACATTGAGTAAATAAATCTGCATTCCACTCAAATGGTTTCTGACAGCAGGGGCAGCTATCAATAATCTCACACTGATGTTGTGTGCAAAATACATTGGATTGATCATGATGATGTCGTTTTATAAAAGGTTGGGTTTGAATACAGCATGGACAAAAGCGCGGTGATTGAGTATAAAACATCCGTCCAGGCATCTGTTGATAATGCTCATTTTGCAGCGATAGAAAGTGGTTAATAGGTTGTCGCGTTACACGAGCCAGTTGTTCAAAATCAATATCTCGATCAACTCGTGATTGTTTGATTTTCATTGTGGTCAAAAATTCAGCTAGGGTTTCCCAACCATTATCGGTGCCGAGTCGACACAGATATGAATTGAGTGATTCTGATTTGATGGGCTTTAATCGGATAGGTAGCATGAAAGACTTAACCCTCTAAAAAATATAATTTTTCGAGCTGTTTTGTGGTAATTATAAACGGACAGTACTGAATGTCATAATCAGATATTTCACTGTATGCTCTCGAAAAATCAGATAATGTCGCTAATTCGCCTTCATTATTTTCAATGACATATTCTAAAATTTTGATAATAATTGATATTTTTCCTTTGCTTGCAGCCAGAATGCGTTTTGCAACAACGGGGTCTTTAATATTAATGGTGTCGATCGGCATGATGTCAGCAATCGTATGAAGAAATGAGAAAAACAGATCGGTATCAGTATAATCGTGATTTACCTTTTCATTATTCATACTAAATGGGTTGAGCATGATGGTCTTTGAAAAACGTCTTTCGATTTGCTCATCTAGTTCGAGTAAATCTTTAGCGTCTGGCATGCCCACTAACACAACGGGACAGTTCGTTTCTGACATTAAGTTTTTGACAAAATTGATCACTGGTTTGGTTTTCTTTTGCGCATTTTTTTCTGTTAGGTGCTGTATTTCATCAAAAATAATGATTTTAGTTTCCAGATTTTCCATTAATTTAACTGCTCGAATGAACATGCTATGGGCACTGCCGCGATCCGGGGTCGGGCAACCAAGCGCTTTGAGCAGGGCACATGTCATGCTCTTAACTGTGCCATTTTCAGGGGTTATCACTGACACAACGGTCTGATAGGTATGGGTCTCAGTTGCTGGTTTACTGTATTCCTTTTTAAAAAGTCGGATTGCCGTCGATTTACCTAAACCTGATGCACCCATGATTAATAACCCAGCAGGATTTAGGCCAGAACTTTTCAGACTTCTGACTAATCCTTCGATAACTATGTTGCAGTCATAGTGAAGTACTGAACAATTTAAAAATTTTTCTGTCATTGGTTTTCGTAATGGTTGAATGTAACTCATAGTAAGTGCCTAATTAGTTTTATATTTTATTATTTTTGGTGTGCTTGGTTGTGGTACATCAAGAGTGTGCTCGGTACTGGTTATGTTTAACTGCTTATGACTTGTTTGCTCTCGTTTACTCATCATTAGCTCAATGTCATTTTGAGTTAATGTTGAATCAAATGTTGATAATTCAGATGTTGATTTTTTTATTGTTTTTTGTTTGTCACGAACCGCTTTCTTTTTACGTGCTACTGCTTGCTGCGTTATTTTATCAATTTTTTGTTGAGCATTATTGGGTATGTGCTTTGCAGATAGGCTTTGTAACTCTTGAAAGCCGCATCCAATTGATGATTTACGCGTATTGGGGATTTTCAGTAGTGATTGATTTAAAGGATTTATCACAAGAATGTTTGATGCATCATCATTATCAACTAAAAAAGTGACTTTTTCTTTGTGACGTTTTACTTTTTTTAGTTGTTTATATAGACCTTTTAATTCGTCTGAGTTAAAAAATTGCAGCAAGTATTGGATTCCTTTTAATTCTTGAATCGTTCCTTTTTTTTGTGCTCTTAAGTAATTGTCAAATATTTCAATATTAGGAGGCAGTATAGGGGGAGAGTAGCGAATGTTTTTATCCCAGATCTCATTTGGGATATTATTTTTTAATCCCGAATGTGGCTCTATGTGATATTCATCATTAATGAGAATACAGACAATTTTTTCAAATTCTTCAAACGTCAAGGTTGCATAATGATGCCCTGGCTTGTCATAAGTGAAATTATCGACTCTCTTCCCTAAATACCCAGGCAATCCGATCAATTTATTTCGTAAAGTTTTATTAAATCGTTCAATAAAACTTCGTTTCCAAGGAAGACGAGTTTGCCCCGCAATTCTATGGATTTTTAATTGTGCAAGTAATGAATCAAATGAAGCATTGATAAATGATTTTCCAGAATCGACGTAAATACTCATCGGTTGACCGAAACATGACCATTTATTGTCCAAAAATAGATAATCTTCGACAGGTTTGGGTAATATTGCATGTCTTAATGCACTAACTGCGGCAATATTCGTTTCACCAGATTGCATACTGATATGCATTCCAGTAATGCGGCGACTAAAAACATCAATTAACAAGAAAATAATGGGTGTACCCAAAACATCGCCGTTATGATCAATCAAGTAAATTTTTGAATGTACGGCATCCATTTCAAATCGCTCAAACAAACCATTCACTTCGTATTGATGTTTCGCCGAGCGGTTATGTGCGTTTGCTGCAGCAGAACCTTGTCGATGTCTAATTACTTCTATTTCATCTAATTTTTTAATTTCGCGATAAAATGAAGATCGTGAAATAATTTTACAATTTAGCCCCAGACGGAGGTGAGATTGCATTAAGATTTTATAACATCTTGCTACAGTGGGCCCGTTTTGTGTTAAATAATAACTATCGACAATATCGTCTATTAACAAACGCATATCGTAATCCAAACGGCTATTTTGGCTAAGAGATGGATCATTTTGTCTAGATTTCAACAAATACAGTGCTTGTTTATTATTATTACACCATTTGGCATACCATCGTCTTAACGTTGAAATAGATGGTCTTAAGTTGATCGGTTCATTCAATAAATCAGCACAAATTTCTATTGTTAGTCTCAGAGTATTATCAGAGCCAGGGTATTCTTGTACATCAAGATAGTTTAGATATGTATTAAAACGTTTTAAATCAGCAGCTTGACTTTCTGTGAGCCAAGAGCGATCTAAGTTTGAATTGTCAATGGGTAATGTCAGTGTCCCAATTTGATAATCAGATAACAGTTCTTCGACTGGAACCACTTGAAACGATTTAGTATCAATTGATTCTAGTGTTGCTAATTGTTCACTGAGCATAGCAATCTTGTAATGCCGAGTTTTGCGGACTATGACCATCCCAGTTTTAAATACATATTGTGCCATCACTGATATCCAGAATTGTTTTAGCGTTTAATAAATGAGTTAAATCAAATGAGTAGTAATAATTTGCTAATAAGATCATTGGGTCATAGAGATGACATTGATTAAGCTCTGCCCAGTCAATAAGTTCAGAATATGTCAGTGTCGAAGGTAATTGACTCATTAGTAATTTGCATTGTTTGGAAAGCGCTAATGACTTGTAATGATAAAGTTTTTTTAAATTAGCTATCTTATCGCCATCGTGAATGTCTTTTTCTGTAATTGTTGATAGCCCACCTTCACAAATTTTATTAAATAGTGTTTGTAAAATTTTAAATTTATCAATATTTTTTGGACTATTCAATTTATCAAATACTTTAACCTCTTCAAAATAAACACCTTTTTGTTTGTGTCCAATAATAATATCTGGTGTATAGCGTAATTTTTTTCCATACGATTTATAACTAAATGAGGAAGGCTGAGTATTATAAACTTTCACTTCATCATCAAATTCTAATAACAGCAATCGCGCAGCTTCGAGTTCACTATCACAATATCGCGTAGAATCATTTTTAATTGAGTAAAATTGGATGCGAGGGAGGATTTTACTGTATCTCGGTAAACTGCGTTCTTTCATTTTATTCAGTCTCACTATGAATTTTTATGTGAATTTACTCGTGAAGAATATACTTGTAAAGGAAAGTTTTTAATGCGTTTCAATGAACTCGAATCTTAGTTTGATTATTTATTTGCTCTACCATTATTTTTTATTTTATAATTAGAAATTTAAAGGTATGTATTGTTTTTTAATAATAAAAAGAGGTTTAATCACCAAAGGCGAAACCGACTAAGCCAGTATCGACCACTGATTACTTTGGGTTTTGTTGTATTAATAAAGCTTTACAAGAAAATAGTTTATTTAATATGAAATATATATATCAAATAAATAAAACTTAATATTTGGTTTATTTGATATATATATTTTACGGCATTTTCAATAATTGAGAGGGATATTTGAAAGCTTAGAATTTTGGAGGATTTTACATGAAAGGGTTTTTGCATAAAAACGCAGTTTAGCTAATTTTTTATTCACAAAATATTTTTGAAATTATTTTTGGATAATCGATTTTCTGACGCAACACATGTTGATGATGAGCGCCTGTTCGCGATGAGAGTAAAATCCATACAAACCACGTATTGATTTGCGAAAATACAATCAAAAACATGCGCTATAACCTAGCAAGGATCAGGATTAACTGTGGCGACATTCTGACGATACATTACTTCACTTTTTTTGCAGTAAAAAACACCCGATCTGGGTACTCTCAAAAGTGTAATTACCACTATAAAAAGACGATTTTTTAAGCATTTTGCTTTAGCGGCACTTTACTAGTGGTTGTTTTTTAACCGAGCAGACAAAAACCTAAAAATGATAATAATTTCAGATTTGCTGAAGTGCTAAAAACAAAAAGTTTTTAACTCAAAATATAGAATTGACTTGAATATAATCAGGCTATTAGTGCTGAATGTTGTACAAAGTCAGAACGTTTAACTTGTCTATTTAACACACTAAAACCTAAAATAATGTTAACCATATATAATCTTTAATTGTATTTAATTAGTCAATAAATAAAATATATTTATTTTTTTTACTTGATTTTTAAACAAAAAGTTACTTAATAAGAGATATTGGTAGTAACAAACACACTCGACGTTTTTTGTTTTCTAAATTGTAAAGACTAAAAAACAACAGAGCTCGCAGAGTCTAAGATCACATTTCTGGGTTCGTTAAATTCATTCGCTTTTTGAATGAATTTGGTAGTCATTAAAATGCTTTTAAAGCTTTTCTTGTTAACAAATAAAAGTAGAGTTTTTTGAAAAAATTTCATTTACTATTTTTTGGTCAAATCCGAAGCGAAAATGATTAAAACTGTCATGTTGAAATTAGCACACGAGTCTAAAAAATTGTTTTCGACAAAGTTATACCAAAACGCTTTAGAATAGATTTGAGGACGTTTAAATTTTTTTGGCTTTGACATTAGGGTAGAGTGATTAAAACGTCACTGATAGCGTTTTAGCGTTGTTTGAATGGATTCTAAGGCGTACTTTTTGTTCTAGGTCTCTATTATCGCAAAATAGAAGATTTACACTTAACTGGTATCAATTAATTTCCTCTTACCTTTGTTTTACTCAAAATCTTGTCAATAAGCTGCTAATTTATTCACTCACGTCTACATGACTGAATCAAGTCTGACAATGGTCTAAAAATATCATAATAAATTAAGAGTGCTTTTCGAGTATATCTAGTCGATGTATGTGTTGGGAAACGACGAAAAGTTAGAGTAGCATAACTAACGAGAACCAATTTGTAGTTTTATTGATTCAGCAGACGGTATGTCATGCACAATTTAAAAAGTTACTTTGTAACTCAAAATCACGCTTTCACATTTTTAAGTTCTGTATCTGCATGTAATCATTGGTGATTGAAACGCTTTATGGCAAACTCAATATTATTGCCGTTTGCAATCGCGCTAGAAGAATCTAGATCTCGTATGAGTATCAATAAAGCCAAGCTTACCGAAACCGATATTATCTCTAAATACATCATGCCAGCTATCAAAAATGCTGGGTGGGATGATATGTCGCAAATTCGCCAAGAGGTGAAATTGCGTGATGGTAAAGTCATTGTGCGCGGTCAATTAGGTGTGCGTAAAACGGTTAAGTCTGCTGATATCGTGCTGTATCACAAACCCAGTATGCCGCTTGCTGTTATCGAAGCTAAAGCAAACAAGCATGAAGTGGGTAAAGGGATGCAGCAGGGCTTAGATTATGCCCGTTTACTTGAAGTGCCTTTTATTTTTGCCTCCAATGGCGATGGCTTTATCTTCCATGATAAAACCAAGCTCGGGACTAGCGAAGCGCACCAACTCGAATCAGAAATCCGCTTAGCAGACTTTCCATCACCACAAGAATTATGGACTAAGTACTGTGTGTGGAAAGGTTATACCCAAACCCAGTTACCCATTATCAATCAAGAATATCATGATGATGGCACGGGTAAGCACCCTCGTTATTATCAACTGCAAGCCATTAATAAAACCATTGAAGCTATTTCATCGGGTAAAGACCGCGTGTTACTTGTCATGGCGACCGGTACGGGTAAAACCTACACCGCATTTCAAATCATCTGGCGATTATGGAAGTCCCGCGCTAAAAAGCGCATCTTGTTTTTAGCCGACCGCAACATTTTGGTAGACCAAACTCGCATTAATGATTTTCAGCCCTTTGGCACTTCAATGACCAAAATCACTGGGCGCACGGTTGATCCTGCATTTGAAATTCATTTAGCCTTATACCAAGCATTAACCGGCCCAGAAGAAAGCCAAAAAGCCTTTAAACAAGTCGACCCAGACTTTTTCGACTTAATCATTATCGACGAGTGCCACCGTGGTAGCGCTTCAGAAGACAGCGCCTGGCGTGAAATTTTAGAATATTTCAGCAGCGCGGCCCAAGTTGGTCTTACAGCAACCCCTAAAGAGACAGACCAAGTATCAAACTCCGACTACTTTGGTGAGCCTGTCTATACCTATTCACTTAAAGAAGGCATTGAAGATGGTTTCTTAGCTCCTTACAAAGTCGTGCGGGTAGATATTGATGTCGATTTACAAGGTTGGCGCCCCACAAAAGGCCAAATCGATAACAACGGTGAAGTTATCGAAGACAGAATCTATAATCAAAAAGACTTCGATCGCACTATGGTGATTGATGAGCGCACCCAATTAGTTGCCGAAACCATTACCAACTACTTAAAACGCACCGACCCGATGGCCAAAACTATCGTGTTTTGTAACGATATTGACCACGCCGATCGCATGCGCCGCGCTATTGCCAATCTCAACCCTGAGCAAATGGCCAAGAATGAAAAGTACGTGATGAAAATAACCGGTGACGATGAGCTTGGTAAAGCCCAGTTAGACAACTTCATTAATCCCAAAAAAGCCTATCCTGTTATTGCCACCACCTCAGAACTAATGTCTACAGGGGTAGATGCCAAAACCTGTAAGTTAGTAGTACTGGATCAAAATATTCAGTCCATGACCAAATTTAAGCAGATTATTGGCCGTGGCACCCGCATTGACGACCGATACGGCAAGCTGTGGTTCACCATTCTCGACTTTAAAAAGGCCACCGAATTATTTGCCGACGAACGCTTTGACGGTACACCAGAAAAAATCATTAGAGTGACGCCTGAAGATATTGAAGATGAAAATGTTGATATTGACTCAGTTGGTGATGAGGTTACGAATGAAAACGGTGCCGATGATAATCAAAACCAACAGGGCGATGAACATCAGGTTGATGAACAAAACACCATAAACGAACCCCAAGGCGATGGCAGCCTTGATGGTGAATGGGACGAAGGTGAAACCCGTAAAATCAACAAGTACCGCGTGTCAGGCGTGACTGTCAGCAAAGTGGCTGAACGAGTGCAATATTACGACAGCGACGGTAAATTAGTCACCGAATCCTTTAAAGATTACACCCGTAAAACCATGGCGAAGCAGTTTAGCTCACTCGATGAGTTTGTTAAGCGCTGGAATGAATCAGATCGCAAACAAGCGGTAATTGATGAACTGGCACTCGAAGGCATTATTTGGTCGGCTTTAGAGGAAGAAGTGGGAAAAGAAATGGACCCCTTCGACATGATTTGCCACGTGGTGTATGACCAACCAGCATTAACCCGTAAAGATCGCGCAAACAATGTGCAAAAGCGCAATTACTTCACCAAATATTCCGACACGGCACAAGCCGTACTGCAAAATTTACTGGTAAAATATGCCGATGTCGGCGTGCAAGAAATTGAAAACATGCAAGTGCTTAAAGTCGCACCGTTTACCGAGTACGGCAATTTGAGTGAGATCGTTAAAAAAGGCTTTGGTGGCAAACAAGAATACGATCAAGCCATCAGTGAATTAGAAGCGCAGATTTATCAACTTCATCAACAATCAGCCTAGCATCTGTTCTTGCATAAGCACTTTGGCAAAGTAGGTTGAATAAGCACTTAATATTAGCTCTGTTTGTTTAAAATAAGACACTACACCATTTTATACTGCGGCCAATAACAGCCGCAGTAACCGTTTAAGAGAATACTATGTCTATCAGTTCAGCAATTAAATCCATCCAAGATATTATGCGTAAAGATGCCGGTGTCGACGGTGACGCCCAGCGATTAGGGCAAATGTCTTGGTTACTGTTCTTAAAAGTATTTGATGCCCAAGAACAAGAGTTAGAGCTTGAACTAGACGATTACCGCGAGCCAATCCCTGAAGCGTTTTTATGGCGCAACTGGGCGGCAGATAATGAAGGCATTACCGGTGATGAGTTACTTGATTTTGTAAATGATGAGCTATTCCCACAGCTTAAAAACCTCACTGCACCAATAGATAAAAACCCCCGGGGTTTTGTGGTAAAAGCCGCGTTTTCAGATGCGTTTAACTACATGAAAAACGGCACGCTGCTGCGACAGGTGATAAACAAGCTTAATGAGATTGACTTTACCGACTCAAACGAGCGTCATTTGTTTGGTGACTTGTACGAGCAAATATTAAAAGACTTACAAAGTGCCGGTAACGCGGGTGAGTTTTATACCCCGCGCGCCATTACTAAGTTTATTGTGGCGGTAACCGATCCCAAACTGGGTGAGTCGATTATGGATCCTGCGTGCGGTACTGGCGGCTTTTTAGCCTGCGCATTTGACCATGTTAAAGCCAACTACGTTAAAACAGCAGACGACCATCAAACTCTGCAACAGCAAATATTTGGTGTGGAGAAAAAGCAGTTACCGCATTTATTGTGTACCACCAACATGATGTTACATGGCATTGAAGTACCAGTGCAAATTAGACACGGCAACACCTTAAACAAACCGCTTTCAAGTTGGGACGAGCAAGTTGACGTCATTATCACCAACCCGCCATTTGGTGGCACCGAAGAAGACGGCATAGAAAAAAACTTCCCTAGCGAATTCCAAACCCGTGAAACCGCTGACTTGTTTTTACAGTTAATTATTGAGGTGTTAGCAACGAAAGGGCGTGCAGCTGTTGTATTACCAGACGGCACTTTGTTTGGTGAAGGCGTTAAAACCAAAATCAAAAAAATGTTAATGGATGAATGTAATCTACACACCATAGTGCGTTTACCTAATGGGGTGTTTAATCCCTACACCGGCATTAAAACCAATATTTTATTCTTCACCAAAGGCACGCCTACCAAAGACGTGTGGTTTTATGAGCATCCATATCCAGCTGGGGTAAAAAACTACAATAAAACCAAACCGATGAAGTTTGAAGAGTTCGAGACAGAACTTGAATGGTGGGGTAATGAGGCCGACGGCTTTGCATCGCGTGTTGAAAACGAGCAAGCCTGGAAAGTGTCGATTGAAGATATTATTGCGCGTAACTATAACCTGGACATTAAAAACCCACATGTGGGCGAGGTTATAAGCCATGACCCACAAGAGCTACTAAGCGATTACGCCAAACAGCAAGCCGATATTCAAGCACTGCGGGATCAACTAAAAGGCATCTTGTCAGCCGCATTATCGTCACCTTCTGCAGCATCAGACGGTGAGGGCAAGTAATGGCTGATTTATCAACATCTACCCATGATAGCCAATCTGAGCAAACCGCAGATAATTTGATCACGCAGCATATTGATATTTGGACCACCGCTATTGAGCGAAAATCCTCTGCAGGGCGTGGCACCTCGAATAAATTTTCGTTGTATGGCATCAAAAAGCTGCGTGAGCTGATTTTAGAACTAGCTGTGCGCGGCAAGTTAGTGCCGCAAGATGTGAATGACGAGCCAGCGTCAGTATTACTTGAGCGTATTGCCGCTGAAAAAAAACAGTTAGTTAAAGAAGGTAAGCTTAAAAAACAAAAGCCTTTGCCTGAGATTGGTGAAGATGAAAAGCCGTTTAACTTACCTCAAGGGTGGGTGTGGTCGAGATTTCAAGATATTTCCTCGTATATTCAACGAGGCAAAGGACCTTCATACGCTGAAGTTGGAAAGGTTAAAGTTATTTCTCAGAAATGTGTTCAAAATACAGGCTTTGACATATCTCCTGCACGTTATGTTACTGACGAAAGTTTAGAAAAGTATCAAGCTGAAAGATTCTTAATAAATGATGATATTTTATGGAACTCTACTGGTACGGGAACCGTGGGTAGAGCAAATGTAATATCTAATGTTGATGTTAATTCACTTGTTGCAGATTCTCATGTGACGGTAATTCGGCCTTTAAATATTTATAGCCGGTTTTTATGGTGCTTTATTATGGCACCCGGTATTCAATCTAGAATTGAACCTGATAATGAAAATGCTTTAGTCTCAGGTTCTACAAATCAAGTGGAATTAAATACTAGTTCAGTAATGTCTGTTGTAGCACCTGTCGCACCTATTGAAGAACAACACCGCATCGTCGCTAAAGTCGATGAGTTGATGAGCTTGTGTGATGCCCTTGAAGCGCAAACTGAAGCAAGTATTTCGGCACACCAAACCTTAGTCGAAACCCTGCTGAATGCACTGTTACTGCCGAACACTTGTCAGCAAAAAGATAGCCAATCAGCCAGCCCTGAGTCTTCTTTTGCTGACAGCCTTGAGCATTCACTTAATGATAGTTTTATAGACAGCTGGCAACGTGTCGCCGAACACTTCGACACGCTATTTATCACAGAAGCCAGCATCGACACCCTAAAACAAACCATACTCCAACTCGCCGTCATGGGTAAGCTAGTACCACAAGCTAGCTTCGCTGAAAGAAATAGCCCAGATTACGAGCCCGCCGCCAAGCTACTAAAGCGGATCAAAGCCGAAAAAGACCAACTGATTAAAGACGGTAAAATCAAAAAACAGAAAATTCAAGCGATAGGAGTGGATATCGACCTCTATTATTTACCAGAGGGATGGAAGTGGGGTCAATTAGGGCAATTGACTGCCTCTGAAGATAATGCGATGTGTGACGGCCCTTTTGGCAGCAAACTTAAGACCGAACATTATATTAATGAGAAAGGATTTTCGGTTGTCAGGTTAGGGAATATTGGAGCCGGTAAATTCCTCTGGGGCAAAGAGGGACATATAAGTAAAGAACATTATGAAACCCTTCCTAACAACCATATTCAAACTGGTGATCTTATTGTGGCTGGTATGGCTGAACCTCTTATTAGGACTTGTGAAGTTCCACCCAACTTAGGTCCTGCGGTTAATAAAGCTGATTGCTTTAGGCTCCGACTTCATAAGTCTTTAGAAAAAAAATACATTAGTCACTATCTTAATTCACATGTTGCAAAACAATTTGCTTCTGAAGAAAATCGAGGGATGACTAGACAAAGAATTAATCTAGGTAATTGTAAAGCTTTACCTGTACCGATTCCTCCACTCGAAGAACAACACCGCATCGTTATCAGAGTCGATGGGCTAATGGCACTATGCGACCAACTCAAAGCTCGTTTAGCTGACGCACAAACCACCCAACTCCACCTCACCGACGCCATCGTCGAACAGGCAGTAAATTAACTAAGGGCATGGACGCTATGAAACTGATTAAAGAAAAATACAGAGCATTAAAACCATCGATTGATTACTTAGATGACGAAGTTGTCATAGCTCAAGCTTGGAAAAAAACGCATGGTTATATCCGTTCATTCAATTGGTATGCAGATACATTAGAACTCGATATATCTGCATTGGGTATTGAGGAAAATGCAAAGAAATGGGCGACTTCTATTAAAAGCGCTAAGTTATCAAAATTAGAATTAGTACCAGCTGCAAAAAGTGAGGTTTGGGCTTTTGACAAAGAAGGGTGGAACCCAAAAAATACTGAAAAAAGACAAGAAAAACCACCAATAAGACCTTTAGCCCATATAACTATAAGAGATCAAACATGGGCTAGTGCAGCAATGCTCTGCTTAGCTGACGCTGTAGAATCAGCACAAGGAGATTGTAGTCATAAAGAACAAACATATGAGCAAGCACGCAATAACAAAGTTTATAGTTATGGTAATCGGCTGATATGTGACTGGAAAAATAAAGATTCTGCATGGTTCCGGTGGGGGAATAGTGAAACATATCGAAAATTTTTTACTGATTATCAAAACTTCTTAAAAAGACCCATTGAGCTTGGGCGTATTGCAGCAGAACAAACAACTAGTACAGAAGACGTATTTGTTGTTAATTTAGATTTATCTAAATTTTATAATACGATTAATATTGATGTTTTGATTAAACGACTTAAGGTTATTTCTTCAGAGTTTGGACATAAAGAATGTCCAAAATTTTGGAGTGCATTTGAACGTATAACGAGTTGGTCTTGGTCAGCAAATGACTTGAAAATAGCTAAAACCTTGAAATTGGGTGATATTGATACTGGATTACCTCAAGGTCTTGTTTCTGCTGGTTTTTATTCAAATGCATATCTTGTTGATTTTGACTGCAATGTAGGAAAACTTCTTGGTAAAAAGTTAAAAGGAACCGGAAATATTGTCCTCCATGACTACTGCAGATACGTGGATGATTTACGTTTAGTTGTTAGTGCTTGTGATAAGACACCTTTGGAAGTTGCCGTCAGAATAAACAAGATAGTAGACGATCTATTAAAAAAACATGGTGGCAAAGAGCTTGAAATAAATGGTGATAAAACAAAAGTTACCCACCTTAGTGACCTAGACAATATCGGTAGTATGGCAAACCGTATTGAAATGATTCAGAGTGAAATGAGTGGGCCTGCAGATAGAGAAGTATTAGATACTGTATCAGGTGTTTTGGAGAACCTATTAGATATTGAAGAGATAGAAGTTCCAAAATTGAGTGCGACTCATGCTGACTCTTCTCTGTTACAGATATCCGATTATGACCATGATATTCGACCAGACACATTAAAACGGTTTGCGGCAAATCGATTAGAAAATATCGTTAAAAGTAAGCGTAAAATAGCTTTTGATGATAGTGAAAATATTAGTAATAACAACGAAGAACTGTTAGCAAAAAAGCTTATATCTGCGTGGATGAAAGATCCCTCTTTGGCACTTGTACTTAGAAAGGCCATTGAAATTTACCCTGATGCGGATTTATTTGAACCTGTGTTGGAAGCGATTTTTAGACGTAGCAGTTTTTGTAAGAATAAATCGGGAGCAGATCTAGTAACCGTTCAAATAATGGACTACATACTTGCTGACTTATGTCGTTGTGCTATCGATTTTAATGGATATTTTCAAGTAATCACTTATCCTAAAAACTTGGAACCTAGTTCTATAATTGAACTAATATCTCGTTACGCTCAGAAAATCCTTGCGAACGACAAAGTACCAAAGTTTGTAGAAAGACAAGCCTTAATGTTACTTGCGGTTGTTAATAAGCCTGTATTATTAGATCGAAAAGGGGCCTCTACTCAGTCTAATTTACATGCGATACTCGTATGCGCTCCCCCTGAATATAAGCCAGAACTAAGTGCGCTTTTTGAAGTAGCCGGGCAAATTACTGGTAAATTTGAAACCTATGCATCTCTGTTATTAGAGTCTATTTCTGAGTTAGAAGATAAATATAAGCCTGTTGAAGTGTTTGCTAAGAGAGGCGGACCTTTTTGGTTAGCTTTATGGAAAGTGTTGGACAAAAAAATTATTTATAAAGATTTATGTAAACAACTTAAGTGGGCAGCGCCTCAAGTTTCATCACAACCAAAACCAAGAAAACAGCTTCTTTCAAAGGTTATTAATTCAGACTTAAATGGATTTGAATTTGAGCATGGATTACTTAAACTTGCTATTGGTTTACTAGAGAAGGCTAGATCTGATAATAAGGTTATAGGTTCATCGCCTAATGACATTTATGTTGATATAAAGTCTAAACTACCGTGGAATCAAATATGGAAAGCGGTAGTAAAAGATGTGAACTGCTCAATTTCAACAACATCTAAGTTTCAAGACCCTAGGTTTTCAATTCCAAATTGGTTAGATAGTGAAAAAATTGATAATCAAATCATTTATTGGATTGGAACGGTACTAAGAACTTCTGCATTAGGTGCAAGTGATTTCACTGGTAGTAGGTGGACACAAGGAAAAGCCGTTACTTATAAGGGATTACGTACTAGCTGGTATAAACGTCGCATGGGTATGATGCATGCTCCTGAATCACTAGTGGGAGAGTTCGCAACTACTAGTAATTGGTTTTCTGATTTCTTAATTCGATGTCTTCAATGGCCAGGTTTTGAATCTACATTTGTTAATGATATCGATGTTCGTTCGATTCAATGCTTAGAGTCATTTGAGAATTGTTTAAATAATAGGTTGAAATATCTCAATAGCTTAATTTGTAGTGCCTCTTCACTACCAGTAATACCTACTCAGGTTAATAGACCTAGCAACAAGTCTAACTTTAGAATTGTAACAGTACAGCAACTACTACCTAAATCTGTTGATTTCAGCATTGCAGATCCTTATTTGAATAGCCCCAGATATCGTTCTAAACATCGGGAACACCTTCTATCAATCTGTAAACTGACGCTTAAAACATTAAAGACTAAGACACATGCTGAGAACGAAAGGGCAAAACCTTATGCAGATTTAATCGTGTTTGCTGAACTTGCTGTGCATATAGATGATCAGGATGTAATTAAGCGTTTAGCTGACTCAACAGGCGCCATTGTATTTGCGGGCTTAGTATTTACAGATCATGATGGAAAACTGGTTAATATTGCTCGATGGTTTATACCTGATTATCGTGAAAGTGGACGGCAGTGGGTCATTCGTGATCAGGGTAAAGAAAATATGACTCAGGATGAAATTAAATTAGGTATTAGTGGTTTTAGGCCTTGCCAGCATGTTATTGAACTTCATGGTTACGATGAAGGCCCTTTCCGAATAAGTGGTTCTATCTGCTATGACGCAACAGATATAAAGTTAGCTGCAGATTTAAGAAATATAACCGATTTATATATCGTAGTTGCGCATAATAAAGACGTAAACACGTTTGATAATATGGCTGCGGCTTTGCAATATCATATGTACCAGCATGTTGTAATTTGTAATATTGGTGAGTTTGGTGGCTCAACGATACAAGCTCCATATAAAGAACGTTTTGAACGTTTAATATCACATGCTCACGGGAGTGAGCAAATATCTATAAGTACAGCAGATATAGATTTAGCAGCATTTACTAGAAAAGTTAGACAGTACAAAAAAGTTAAAACAAAACCAGCCGGAGTAAAAAGATGATCTGTTTTGATGTTGGATGGGCTTACCTAGCCGATTACCAATTTTGGAATGAGAGAACTGGAGTTATTACCGCTGCTGTGGCAGTCATAGGACTTTTTGTTGCGTGGTATCAAGTGTGTGCGGCGAGAAGGGAGAGTCGAAGGGCTACAGCTTATGCTGCATATGATGGATATTTAAAGCTATGTATTGAACACACCACGTTTGCAAGTGGTGATGATATTGAAATAACAAATAATCCAGAACATTACCATCAATATAAGTGGTTTGTTGCGAATATGCTTTTTGCTTTTGAACAGGTACTTGAAACTTGTAAAGGTGATAAAACTTGGGCTGTTACAATTAAGCATCAATTGAAAAGGCACAAATGGCATTTAGAAATGTCTAGTTCAGCGGAAAGGCCTGAGTGGAGTGATGAGTTGAAGGCATTGTTTCCATAAACTTATTTTAAGGACAATTATCCATGGTTGGACTTGGTGATATAGAAGCATTTTTCTCTCTTCGGGATCGGTATCATAAATGGCGTAATCCTGTTTCTGGGTTTACAAATACAGCGCAGCGTTTCATCCGGTTATTTGAAGCGCATGGTGTTTCTCGCGCACAAATCCCGCGCTTTTTTTGGGCATGACCTTAGCATTCATCAAGTAGAAGATGAAACTGAACTTTCAAAAATACTAGACACTAATTTATTAGAAGCAGTAGCTACACTATTTGGAATTCGATTAGAGTGGCTAGAAGGCGGAACTGATGAGCTTTACGACATTAATCATTTCTACAAACAACCGCAAAAGTTTGGTGAATGATTAGATTCATTAACGGCAGACACTGATAAAATTAAGATTGATGGATGGTTGCTAACAACTAAATTTAAAACAGATCAATATGATGCACTTATACTAATGCGTGAGAAGATAGGCGAGTTGGCTGATACTAATATTTACCGTTACTATTTTTGCGAGCAATGGATTTACGGTTATTGGAAATGCCGAGCTGATATAGCTGCTTGTGTTGCTCAAAGCTGGAAACGCAATCAATACATGACTGTAAGGATGTTAACCCAAAAGGTATTCAATAAAATCATTTCACTAAAGTTTGTACCAGACAGTCGACTTGAAGGCACAACTATAGCAAATCAAAGATTCCAAGCTGAAGACCTGACGATAAATCCAAATTTTTTTGTTCAAGGATTATCGGAAGGCCAGTTTGGTATCGAAAACGCAGTTGCTTTGTGGCTCGAGTACCAACAACTTGGATTAATAGATTCTGGCTTTGGAAATAAGCGAAGTGTTTTTGATAAATTTCAACATGACCATTTCAAATAAACAGTTATGACTAATCTCTGAACCACAACAGCACATACTAAAACACACTGACAACCAAACCAAAAACATACCACAGGATTTTAAAAAGTCAGGTGGTAAAAGCAGCATCAAAAAGCGCTCTGATTAGATTGTTGCACCTTAACAGTGCAATTAAATTGTTAGTTTTAATATAACCATCTGATTCTAAATACTAAAAGGCCAGATCCACGCAGTGAGACAAAAGTCATTTGGTATGAGAAACCACACAAAAAAACCGTTAGTTATGATGACACAAATACTATATTTAACATAATATACATTGTGCGCATACTTATGCGCACATTAGAACTTATGTTCAATACTAAGTCTTTGTAGGCATTGATTGTTCATTAACAGCCTAATGTTGCTTAATGTGTTGTTTAGCATCGTGCTGAGATTGCATGCTTTAACTTTTTACGGTTTGTGCCTGCCAATTATTTAATCTCAGCAAGATGATTTAACGGTTTGTTGAAAGCACTTTGATGTCGTTCAGTTTGTGTGGTGTGTAAATACTGTGATGTGGTGTCGATGCTCTCATGACCGGCATCGGCCTGGACATGTGACAATGGGCGTCGGTTGATATTGATGTCATGCGTGATCCCAGTATGGCGAATATTATGCGCACTGAGTTTTCGCATAAGTTGGCTGTCGTGATCAAAACCGTCTTTAGCGGCATTGTCTGCAGCCAAGTTAATCAGTTTGTCTATTTCGTCACGTATGTGACGAATACCAAGATTGGCATTGATGACACCAGATTCACGTCCATGGGCTGCTGCTTTGTGACGGACAAATATAGGATGTTGATCGTTGATGTTGGGTAAATCACTGAGGCGCAGATAACGTCGATAATCAACTAGTCCAGCCAGCAACGCTTTTGATATAGCAATATTACGTGCTTTGCCGCTTTTAGAAAATGGCACGTGAAAATACCAGATACCAGAATGTGGATCTTGTCTAAACTGGCTCATGATCGGCGCGTAACCTGCGCGTGCACTTATTTCCGATATGCGTAAGTAGCAGCTATATAATAGTGTGATGAGGAATAAACTGCGTTGATGCTGCTCTGGTTGAGTGTCTGCTAATTGGCTTACGGTGCTAATAACATACGACCATTGTAGCTCTGTAAACGCATGATGGTTGTTGTCTTCGTCGATGGTAAATTTACGTTTAATGGAGAATCGGCTGTGTTTAAGCCATAACTGAGCTGGGTTTCGCTCGGTGTATTCTTCGCTAATTAGATAGCCATAAAATGAGGATAATATTGCTATTTTAGTCTTCAATGCATTATCACTCAGTTGATATGGTAGGCATTTCCCGAGGTGTTTTTTACCGATAAATGGCCGCCATTGTGGGTTTGGCGATCGCTCTGCGGTGGCTTTATCGAGTTTGAATTGCGCTACATTGAAATAGCCTATCAGTCTTTGTGGCGGCGATTGGCAGTAATCGATGTATTTGGCGATGTCTTTACGCGTTACCGCGATTGGCGATAATGCGACGACGTCAAAACACCAATGAAGAAATGTGGTTAACTCGCTGCGGTAGGCTTTATAGTTGTTTTCAGACTGCTTTTGCTCAAATAACCAATCGGCACAGTGCTCTATGATGAGCCCTGCATCGGCCACTTTATCTATTGAAATTCGGGTAATGTACTGATTAACGGATGCATTACCTTGTAAAACATGCTCTGCAGCATCAAATAGTGGTAATACTGGTGGCAGTTCATCAATGATATTGTCGGTCATATGATTAAGTCTAGGTTATTGATTATATTGCCTTATTATACTATTTTTTGCTTGATGCCGATAATGTTATTTATCGGCATCAATCGTAGCGATTTTTAATGATGAGTCTTGGATATGTTGATACTGCAATATCTTGGTCTGTTATTAACTGCTGCATACAATAATCTACTGCTGTAATTGGCTTGCAAGCCTGCTGGCATTGCTTGTTGTGACATGTAGACCTTTTTTGGCAGCTCCATAAACACAATTGCCAAACCGTTTGTTTGCTTGCCCTGTCTAGGCACTGTAAGTCTGCAGCACATAAATGACCTGCTTTGATTAATTGGGCCACTTTATCTGCATCGATAGACACATTTATTCTGTTCATGTGTGCTCCTTATTTCACGCTACTCTTTTTCATAACGTTATTGCTCTATTCCCTACTCACCCTAGAAAGATGAATGCTGTAGCTTAATAATACATTAATGAGAATAGTTATCAATTACATTGTGGCTGCTCTAACCACTTCTGTGCTGTTGATCATATAAAAGCGCATATAAAGGCTCACTTGAAATGTTTAATCGACAAGTGCTGTTGAGCATTAATGCAATATGATGCCAGTACTAGTCATAAGATTCGAAGTGAAATGAAATATAGACAGTAGGAGTGAAGTTTTTGACGGGATGACACTGAAACTAACCATAATGACTATTAAATAGACCTATTTAAGACCTTTGCTATAGTGAAATGAAATGCCTAAAGCGATTAAATTACCTCTGCCCTAGCCCACAAAGGTATAGTCATCTGCATATATAAGTTAGCGATAACGTTAGTTGTTATCGTTATCGGCTAAGAAATCATACATTAATGTACGTGTCTGTTGTTGGTAATCAAATGAAACAAATACTCGCCACACCATATAATTACTGCTGCATGAGCCAAAAATAACTGGACCTTGATAGACATTATCTTTTATTTCGGACAATGAAACTGGGATAATACCCATGAACATGTCGCGACCTTCTATTCTCATTGAAATATTAGTGATCTTTTGATTACTGGAAAGCGTAACTATTAACGGTTTTTCGCTTGGGGTATTGATGGGGTCAATCAGTAAACCGACTTGCAAGTCGGCCACCTTTTTGTAACATTCCCCAACAGAAAACTGACATAACGTTTTATCGATGACTAAATTAGCGTGTTCTTGTGTTTGTGGTTTGTCACAGGCTACTAAAAACATTAACAAAATATTTAAAATGATAATTCGGACAAGTTTGTGCACAATTTTTAACCTTTATAGTTGAGTTAGTAACATTATCTTTCACAGATTGATCTAGATCAACTTTGATGCCTTTTGGTAAGTATCTTTTTTGACTTAGCTCAAGTATCATTACACCGTCTCATGATAGAGAGAATTAACATGAGGTAACACCTTGACATATGGCATTAAAAACAGCATTAAACAGCTGGTTTTATGACCACATGTTAATCTAACTGGTAAAGTTCGCTTTACTAAATATTAAAAGTATAAGTAATAAGCCGTGGAAGCATTATGATGAACCATTCCCAGTCTACAGGCGCTGATTACAACTACACTATTGTCCGCCAATTTGCACTAACCACAGTTTTGTGGGGAATCTTTGGCATGTCAGTGGGTGTATTGATTGCGGCTCAGTTAATCTGGCCACAACTGAACTTCGACACTCCTTGGTTAACGTATAGTCGTTTACGACCATTACACACCAATGCGGTGATTTTCGCGTTCGGAACATCAGCTCTTTTCGCTACATCCTACTATGTTGTGCAACGCACTTGTCAAATCCGTCTTTTTGCGCCCAAATTGGCCGCATTTACGTTCTGGGGTTGGCAAGCCGTTATTATTGCAGCTGCTATCACTTTACCAATGGGATTTACCCAAGGCAAAGAATATGCAGAATTAGAATGGCCTATCGATATCGCGATTGCGATTATTTGGATTAGCTATGCAATTGTATTCTTTGGCACAATCGCTAAACGAACGACGTCCCACATTTATGTGGCCAACTGGTTCTTTGGTGCCTTTATCATTACTGTTGCAGTACTTCACATTGTTAACTCAATGGCGGTACCAGTAAGCTTATTTAAGTCTTACTCTCTGTACTCCGGTGCAGTCGATGCGATGGTTCAGTGGTGGTACGGTCATAATGCGGTAGGCTTCTTACTTACTGCTGGTTTCTTGGGGATGATGTATTACTTCGTGCCTAAGCAAGCTGGTCGCCCAGTGTATTCGTACC
This sequence comes from Shewanella sp. AC91-MNA-CIBAN-0169, assembly GCF_040310165.1. Classification (NCBI taxonomy): domain Bacteria; kingdom Pseudomonadati; phylum Pseudomonadota; class Gammaproteobacteria; order Alteromonadales; family Shewanellaceae; genus Shewanella; species Shewanella sp. AC91-MNA-CIBAN-0169. Next base: position 20,518 of record NZ_JBEOPM010000022.1, on the reverse strand, counting down.
GTTTATCCATTGTCCATTTTTGGGCGTTGATTGCGTTATACATTTGGGCCGGTCCTCACCACTTACATTACACTGCCCTTCCTGACTGGACTCAGTCATTAGGCATGGTAATGTCATTAATTCTATTCGCACCTTCTTGGGGCGGTATGATTAACGGTATTATGACCTTGTCTGGTGCGTGGCATAAGCTGCGTACAGACCCTGTATTACGTTTCTTAGTTGTTTCATTGTCTTTCTACGGTATGTCTACCTTCGAAGGCCCAATGATGGCAATCAAAACAGTTAATGCATTATCTCATTATACTGACTGGACTATTGGTCACGTTCACTCTGGCGCGCTAGGCTGGGTGGCAATGGTGTCTATTGGTTCTTTATATCACTTAATTCCAGTGCTATTTGGTCATGGTCGTATGTACAGCATGAAGCTGGTTAACGTCCATTTCTGGTTAGCGACTATCGGTACTGTTTTATATATCGTTAGTATGTGGATTTCTGGTGTTATGCAAGGTCTTATGTGGCGTGCGGTTAACTCTGATGGAACACTAACTTATAGTTTCGTCGAGAGTTTAGAAGCCTCGTACCCATTCTACTTTGTACGCTTTATTGGTGGTTGTTTCTTCTTAACCGGTATGTTCATTATGGCCTATAACGTTATTCGTACCGTTAAAGCGTCTAAAGATTCATTACCTGCTATTGCAGAAGCTTAAGGAGCAGATTCGATGAAATTTAATCATGAATTAATTGAAAAGAATGTCGGCCTGCTTGCTATCTTCACTGTCATCGCCATTAGTTTTGGTGGTTTGGTGCAGATTACACCACTGATATTTCAGAAAGACACTACTGAAGCCGTTGAAGGTCTTATTCCTTACACTGCTTTGCAGATTGAAGGTCGTGACATTTATGTTCGTGAAGGTTGTTACAACTGTCACAGCCAAATGATCCGTCCTTTACGTGCTGAAACAGAACGTTATGGTCATTATTCTGTTGCTGGCGAGTCTGTTTGGGATCACCCTTTCCAATGGGGTTCTAAGCGTACTGGTCCTGATTTAGCCCGTGTTGGCGGACGTTACAGTGATAGGTGGCATGAAGTGCATTTGCTTAATCCTCGTGACGTTGTACCACAGTCAAACATGCCTGGTTTCCCTTGGTTAGCTGAAAATAAGCTAGACGGCGAACTCACTGGTGACAAGATGACTATTCTGCGTAACCTGCATAAAGGCGGTTACAAAGGTAATGATCTTTACACTGATGAAGAAGTTGCTGGCGCTAAAAAAGCGGTTGAAGGCAAGACAGAAATGCAGGCGCTGATCGCTTATTTGCAATCTTTGGGTCACGCACTCAAATAGGAGGCAATAATGGATTACGGTACTTTTCAAGGTATTTTAACCATAGTTGTTATGGTGACTTTTGTAGGGATTTTCTTCTGGGCATACAGTAAGCATAGCAAGTCAAAATTTGACGAAGCGGCTAACTTGGTGTTTACAGAAGATGAACTTGCAAAAATGTCAAAAGACTCGGGAGATCAGAAGTAATGATTATGAGTAACTTCTGGAGCATTTGGATTTCTGTACTGACGATTGTGGTCATTGCTGGTTGTTTTATCCTTCTTAAACTGGTTAATAATAATTACACCGGTGTAGAAGAAGGTAAATCAATGGGCCACAGTTTTGATGGTATTGAAGAACTGAACAACCCACTACCAAAGTGGTGGGCGTACATGTTCTATTTAACCATCGTATTCGGTGTGATCTATTTAGCTCTATATCCAGGCCTAGGTAACTACAAAGGTCTGTTTGGTTGGACAAGTTCAAACCAAAGTATTGGTACTGAAAATGGCATTAAAGCTGACTCAGCTGCAGCGCTTGAAGCAGCAAAATCGGAAAACCGTTTATCTCAGTATGACCGCGAAGTGGCACACGCTGAAGAAAAATACGGTCCAATTTTTGCGGCTTATTTAGCGACACCGTTAGAAGAGTTAGTGAAGGATCCTGAAGCATTGAAGGTGGGCGGACGTTTGTTTTTACAAAACTGCTCACAGTGCCATGGCTCTGACGCTCGCGGTTCTAAAGGCTTCCCTAACCTTACCGATGACGATTGGTTATATGGTGGTGATTTAGCCACTATTAAAACTACTCTGATGAACGGTCGTAACGGCATGATGCCTCCAAAAGGTGGTTTACCTATCGAAGACAGCGAGATTAAAGGTCTAGCTGAATACGTGATTAAACTATCTGGTGGCGAACATGACGAAGCGTTAGCTGCTCAAGGTCAAGGTTCATTTATGAAAGGTTGTTTTGCATGCCATGGTATGGATGCAAAAGGCAACAAGTTCATGGGTTCGCCTAACCTGACTGATAATGTTTGGTTATACGGCGGCAGCCGCGGTGTGATTGCTGAATCTATCATTAATGGCCGAGTAGCGGTTATGCCAGCATGGAAAGACATTCTTGGTGAAGAGAAAGTCCATGTCATTACAGCTTATGTTTATAGCTTATCAAACAAATAGTTACTTATAAGTAACATCTAGGCCTCGATATTATCGAGGCCTTTTTTTTAAGTGATTATTAAGCCATTAAGGGGTAAAATAGCCCCCGAATTATTACCACCATTTTAGGACGAATTATGTCGGATCAACTCCCTTGGTATAAACAGTTTTGGCCTTGGTTTTTAATCATTTTGCCAATGTGTGCGGTTATCGCTAGTTTAACTACATTAAAGATTGCTTTAGATAATTCTGACTCATTAGTTGCTGAAGATTATTATAAACAAGGCAAAGCCATTAACATGGATTTGCGTAAGATAAAGTACGCTCAACAGATTGGGATGAAATTTTTAGTTACCGTGGCCGATCAAGAATTAAAAATTACTCAACAAGGCGGTCCTGAATATCGTGCGGCATTGAATGTTCAGTTTTATCATCCAACGATTGAAGAAAAAGATTTCAGCCTTAATGCAACTTCTGATGCTAATTATGTTTATCACATCCCATTAGATGCTGCGATTACCGGCCCTTGGGAAGTGCGCATAGAAGGCTATGATGCTAAGTGGCGTATACAACAACGTATTGATATTAAAGATGACGTTGAATATTGGCTAAATTAATAGTAAATCTATTAAGTCTTTGAATGATGACATATTTAATTAAGCTGGTATAAATAGATGACATCTTGCTTTCATTGCAATGAGCCGGTGCTAACGGGTGAACAGTTTACAACCGTGATTAATGGGCAACCACAACCTATGTGTTGCCCAGGTTGTCAGGCGGTTTCACAAGCGATTATGGATGCTGGCTTAAGCAGCTATTATCAATTTCGTAGTGAGCCAGGCAATCGTCAAACTGCTTTGATCCCTGAACAATTGTCGCAGTACAGTGCCTATGATTTACCTGAAGTTCAACAAGACTTTGTTCATAAACAAGGTGCTATTGATTCAACCTCTTTGTCTATCGACGGTATTACCTGCGCTGCTTGTGCGTGGTTAATTGAACATAAACTCAAACCTATTGCGGGAGTCACTAATGTGTTGGTTAACTCAACCACACAACGCGCGTTAGTGAGTTGGGATAGTCAAATTATTCAGCTCAGCGAAATTTTGCAGATTATCAGTAAAATTGGCTATCAAGCTGCGCCCTACCAAGTTGATGAGCAAGAAAAACAATCAAAAGCAGACAGTCGTAAATTTTTACTCCGCCTAGGACTTGCAGGTTTTGCCACCATGCAGGTGATGATGTTTGCCCTCGCCTTATACACTGGATACTTTACCGACCTAGATGTTGAGTTTCGGGATTATTTTCGTTGGGTTAGCTTAATTTTTGCTACTCCAGTGGTATTGTATTCTGCGCAACCATTTTATTTCAGTGCGCTTCGTAGTCTATTAAGTGGCAAGCTTAATATGGATGTCTCTGTCTCCATCGCGATTTTAGGTGCTTATGTCGCCAGCTGTGTCGCGACAATTCAGGCCAATGGCGAAGTGTATTTTGAATCAGTATCCATGTTTACCTTCTTCTTATTACTTGGCCGTTATTTTGAACAAACAGCCAGACAAAAAGCCTCCGTCAGTTCGAGTAATTTACATAAACTGGTCCCTTTGACCGCACATTTATACCGTGACGGCGAAATTACAGAGATCGCTGCTAAACAGCTAGTCATTGGCGATATTATTTTGGTCAAACCTGGTGAGGTGATTGCAGCAGATGCTGAGGTGGTTGCAGGCCTATCAAGCGTCAACGAAGCGATGTTAACCGGTGAACAAATGCCAATAGGCAAACAGGTATCAGATACTGTGTATGCTGGAACCATTAATGTAGAACAACCTCTTGAGGTTAAAGTCACTGCGTTAGGTCAAGATCAGCTAGTGGCTGAAATTATTCGTTTACAAGAACTTGCATCAAACAACAAACCTGCCATCGCTTTGGTGGCCGACCGTTTAGCTCGATACTTTTCCGCGACCATATTATCGATAGCAGCAATAACTTATTGTGTTTGGTTATTTATTTCTCCTGATGATGCCTTTTGGATCACCTTGTCGGTATTAGTTGCCACTTGTCCATGTGCCCTAGCCCTTGCTACGCCGACAGCAGTGACATGTGCGACGGCTATTTTTACCAAGTTAGGTGTGATTCCGCGCAAGGCCGGAGTTTTCGAAAAACTGACTAAAATTAATCATGTGGTGTTTGATAAAACGGGAACCTTAACCTGTGGCCATTTATCGATTGGTGAAGTACAAACCTTTGGCAAATATTCATCGGAGCAGGTCCTATCAATGGCTGCTGCAATTGAACAAGGCTCTTTACACCCCATCGCATTAGCATTTAAGCCTTTTTTTGATAATAAACACTTTGTTGAAAATGTTGACCATCATATTGGATTGGGTATTCGGGCCAGTATCGGCCAACAGCAAGTTTGTATTGGTACGGTACAATTTGTTACCCCAGAGGCAAATATAGCGGCTTCGAAGGCAATAGAAAGTCAGTGGATTTATCTTTCCATCGATAATAATTTGGTCGCTAAAATTGAAATGCTAGATGAGCTAAGAGTTGATAGTTTAGCCACCGTAAATGTCTTAAAGGCAGCTAACATAACACTCAGTATTGCCAGTGGCGACAATTCGGGTCATGTTGAGTTTTTAGCAAGTAAACTTGGTATTTCTGATGTGCATTCAGGTTTATCGCCGCAAGATAAGTTAGCGTTAGTGAATCAATTACAACAACAGGCTAATGTGGCTATGTTTGGCGATGGTATTAATGACGCGCCAGTGCTCGCCGGAGCAAACTTGTCTGTTGCTATGGGAAGCGGCAGTGCTATTGCCAAAAACAGTGCCGACTTAATTTTACTGGGCGATCACTTGTCACGTTTTAATGATGCTATCTTTGTCGCTAAGCAAGCCCAGCGAATAATTCATCAAAATTTGTTATGGGCTTTTGCTTATAACATGATTATTTTGCCATTGGCAGTTACTGGGCATGTTGCTCCTTATATTGCTGCGATTGGCATGTCTGTCAGTTCACTTATTGTGGTGAGCAACAGCTTACGCCTTCTTAGGATAAAGTTATGAGTATCATTTACGTATTAATACCTATTGCGATGTTGTTTGTATTGATAGCAGTCTCTATTTTCTTTTGGGCAGTAAAGTCTGAGCAATTTGATGATTTAGATAGACAAAGCGTGTCTATTTTATTCGATGAAGACGAAAACAGCATGAACAAAAAAAGCAGTGCTAAAGCCGACTCTTCTAACGACAGCTCTGCAATTAATGATTTTCCAATTAACAGCTCTCCAATTAACCGTTCTGCTACTACCGATGTTGCCCAACAAAATACAGTTGGTTCTGCTGCTTCATCTACTGCTCACACTAAACCAGAGTAAACCCAGTGATTGAATATAATGTTGGTGGTGCATTTATTGTTGGTTTAATGGGCGCTGCGCATTGTTTTGGCATGTGCGGTGGATTAATTGGCGCTTTTTCAGCCAATATACCCACCAATGGCCAGACCCGCTTAGGCACTCAACTCACATTTCTGTGTGGCTACAATTTTGGACGTATTTTTAGTTACACAGTAGCGGGTGCGATTGTCGGTGGCAGTGTCTCAGCCCTTGGTCATTTATTTGATGTTGATAGTTATTTAATTTTTTTGCGAATTGTTGCTGGCACCATGATGATTCTTACCGGGCTTTATATTGCTCAGATATGGTTTGGCATTGTACACATTGAAAAAGTCGGCAAAATATTGTGGCGATATTTACAACCACTGACGCGTAAATTCATACCTATTACTCATCCATTGCAAGCTGTTATGGCTGGTATGGTATGGGGTTGGCTCCCTTGCGGCCTTGTGTACAGTACATTAACTTGGTCAGTTGCATCTGGTAGTGCATTACAAGGTGGCTTAATTATGTTTGCGTTTGGTTTAGGGACTTTACCTGCTCTATTCGCTGCAGGATTAGCCGCTAAAACCTTGGCTCAATGGGTACAAAAACGGGCAGTAAGATTATTCAGTGGCGGGCTTTTAGTGTTATTTGGATTGCAAACGCTTTACATCGCTTTTAATCAACTAAACTAGTTTATAACGGTCAAATATGCATTTATTGTCGTTAAGCTAGAGGCTATTTTTAAGCGGCTTCACAGATATTGATCTAAAGATTTTTATGTTTAAAATCAATGGTTATAAGTTAAGCTGTTAAGTATGTATAATCATTTTTAAATACATTTTACTGACAAACTTTGCTATCTACAGTGTGTTGAAACGAAGTGAGTAACAACTGTGTTTTAAAATGCCATGATTGCAGCGTCCATTCTCTTCATATAGTAAGTGCGACTCTGATGTTGAAGAGTACCTTATTAATGCAGAATGGTATAACATAGTAACGTCTTCATAAATTGAGATTGGGTATGCCTTCAGATTTGATTAAAGCTCGACGTCCATCTACTACCGGTTGCGCCATTCATTGTCACGACTGCAGTATGGAAGCCCTGTGTATCCCTTTTACGTTAAACAATGATGAGCTTGATAAACTCGACAGCATTATTGAACGTAAAAAACCCATTCAAAAAGGTGACCTTATCTTCAAGTCCGGTGACGTGCTTAAGTCATTGTATGCAATTCGCTCCGGTACAATCAAAAGTTATACCATTACTGAGCAAGGTGATGAGCAAATTACTGGATTCCATTTGGCCGGTGACGTCATTGGTTTTGATGGTATTCATGCACAACGTCATCAAAGCTTTGCCCAAGCCTTAGAAACCTCAATGGTCTGTGAAATCCCCTATGAAACTTTAGATGATTTATCTGGATCTATGCCTAAGCTACGCCAGCAAATTATGCGTTTAATGAGCAATGAAATTATGAGTGATCAAGAGATGATCCTATTGCTTTCAAAGAAAAATGCTGAAGAACGTTTAGCTGCATTTATTAATAACCTGGCTAATCGCTTTGGTAATAGAGGTTTCTCGCCTCATGAATTTCGTCTGACAATGACTCGTGGTGATATCGGCAACTATTTAGGCTTAACAGTTGAGACAATTAGCCGTTTATTAGGTCGGTTTCAAAAGTCTGGTTTAATTGAGGTTAAGGGTAAGTATATTTCTATTATCGATCACTCATCGTTAAGTACCCTTGCTGGAAATGCTCGCATCGCCACTTAAATTTGATATATATGATCTATCTCAAAGTTTATTTATTAGCAAACGGTAATACTATCAATAGGTAATGTAAATAAGAACTCAACAGCTTTGGAGGTTATATGAAGGATTATAAAAAGATATTAGTGGTGATTAATCCTACAACGGATCATCAACCCGCATTGGCACGTGCTGTTGAATTAGCGTCAAAAAGTCAGGCAGAGATAACTGCATTTTTATCCATTTTTGACTTCTCATATGAAATGACTTCAATTTTGTCCAGTCAAGAACGTGAAGCGATGCGCCAAGGTGTTATTGATCAACGTGTCGCTTGGTTAGAAAATGCCATAGATGGTTTTAGTAAATTCAATATAAAAATTAATACCGAAGTTGTGTGGCATAACCGCCCTTTCGAAAGTGTGATTAATCATGCGATGAAAGGCAATTATGATTTAATTGTTAAAAGCACCCACGTACACGACAAATTAAAAGCTGTAATTTTTACACCTACAGATTGGCATTTAATGCGTAAATCTCCGGTTCCTGTTTTATTAGTCAAAGAACACGATTGGCCAGTGGCTGGAAAAATTGTTTGTGCGGTTAATGTGGTGAGTGAAGATGAAGATCATCAAACGCTTAATGGCAAAATCATTAATCATGCACTCGATTTAGCCAAAAAATTCTCTGCTAGTGTTCATTTAGTCAATGGTTACCCTGGTACGCCAGTAAATTTAGCCATTGAATTACCCGACTTTGATGCCAATGTGTATAACAACACAGTGCGTATGCAACATGAGCAACGAGTACAATATTTAGCTCAAGCCTATAATATTCCGCTTGAAAATTGCCATGTTGAAGAAGGTTTGCCAGAAGATGTGATTCCAGAAATGGCTGCTAAATTAGATGCCGAATTAGTGGTCCTTGGTACAGTTGGTCGTACTGGTTTTTCAGCGGCATTAATTGGTAATACTGCTGAACATGTCATCGACAGCATTAATTGCGATTTGTTAGCGATTAAACCTGATGGATATAAATCACCTTTAGAAGATTAGTCTCCAATAGAATAGGTTAACTACTTTACCCTGACCTCGAATACTGGAATAATACGCGCCCTGAAACACTTGGTTACTGGGCGCATTTTTTATGTCTGAAGTTGATACAATCGCTAAACAAAATATTACTCGTATGAATAAACTGCAAAAGCGTCTACGACATGAAGTCGGTTCAGCCATTGCAGACTACAATATGATCGAAGATGGTGATCGTGTTATGTGCTGCCTTTCCGGCGGCAAAGACAGCTACACCATGCTGGATATTTTATTAACCCTTCAACAACGTGCCCCTATCAAATTTGAAATTGTGGCCGTTAACCTAGACCAAAAGCAACCAGGTTTTCCTGAGCATGTGCTGCCTGCTTACTTAGATAAGTTAGGCGTGGCTTATCATATTCTCGAAAAAGATACCTACTCTATCGTTAAAGAAAAGATACCTGAAGGCAAAACGACATGTTCACTTTGCTCTCGTTTACGTCGTGGTACTCTTTATGGATTTGCCCAACATATTGGCGCCACAAAAATTGCTTTAGGTCATCATCGCGACGATATTATTGAAACCATGTTTTTGAATATGTTTTATGCTGGCAAACAAAAAGCCATGCCGCCTAAACTATTGTCTGATGACGGTGCCAATATGGTCATTCGTCCATTGGCCTATTGCCGTGAGAAAGATATTGAAGAATATTCGACCCTAAAATCATTTCCTATCATTCCTTGTAACTTATGTGGCTCACAAGAAAATTTAAAACGTGGCGCAGTCAAAGACATGTTACAAATGTGGGATAAGCAACATCCTGGGCGTATTGAAACTATTTTTACTGCAATGCAAAATACCTCACCATCACAAGGTGTTGATCGCGAACATTTTGATTTTAAATCATTAAAGCGTAACCCAGATGCCGTAAATACTGGTGACGTAGCTGATGCCGACTTACCTGCTTTTGATTTTGTCGATATCAGTAATAATGGTCACATCAATTTAGACATTAGTAATCGAATCGATGTGGTGGCGACATTTAAGCCATAATAAATAGACTAGCTGTTAATAGATAAACAAAAGGCGTTGATATCAACGCCTTTCTTTTATTATTTATCCCGAGTTCAGATTACTGGGTTACGAGAGGACTCACAACACTGGGTTTGTGGGTAAATGAAATGTTTTTTATCTGATTGATTTGTTCGAGTGTTAAAGTGTATTTTTCGCCAGCTATTGATTCTACATTATCAACAACAACCTTAACTGTTATGCCATCTGCTTGTATTTCAGCAAACTCAAACGTGAGTCCATTAATCGGTTTTCTAAAATACTTCATTGGAAAACCTTGTAATCCATCAAGTAATTTATTCATGTCATCGGTTAATGCTAATAGTTCTGTTTGAGTAAAATGTTGTTTAGTTTCTTTAGCGCGAACTTGCATGGCAATCCCACACTGTGCTGCATCACCCACCACATTAATATTGACTAAGCCGCGGTCTGATTTCAGCTGTGGATCGTAAGGAATAAATAAACGTTGTTGTTTAGTATATGTTAACGGGAACTGTTCTTTTTCAGTGGTAATACTGCCTGACACTATGATGCAATCAGGTGTGATAGGAACACTAAAGGCTAGCTCAACTAAAGGATAGTTTTGCTTATTCACTTGCTTTAATCGATCATAAAAGCCGTTGTACTCTAAAGAAACCGTTTCAGCAAAACTGCTATTCACTATAAAAATAGTCGATATAAAAATAAATCCGTTAAGTAGCGTACGATTACGCATTAGCTTTGTTCCCTTGTAAATATGGCTTATTGTGTTTAAGCATTTCGAGGAGTTCATCAATGTACTCATCTTTTCGTTCTGAATAATTCATTAACCCATAAACCAATTTCTCGGCTGTTGGTTTAACTTTTTGAGCCCGTAAATCGGCACGAATAGAACGAAATAAACGATACGCGGAATTGGTGTTTAAATTGATCATGTAAGCAATAATGGAATCTTTGGGTGAATCAAATACTGCAACCTCATGAATTTTTCCATCAGCTCGCGCTAATGGCACTAAACCACAGCCTTCAATAAAACACCATTGACCAAAGAAGTTAAACCCGTCGACAGCAAAACGTGAACTGCCCCAACCGCTTTCATTGGCAGCTTGAACTAATACCATATCAACCGGAATAATATCGATACGCTTTAATAATGGCATTAAGGTTATGCGAGTAATTGCTTTAACATCATATTGATATTTTTCAAGAATGGTTGTTAGCCTATCACTATCATTTTCACTCAGTCCTAAGCCATTATCAATTTGCTCAATAACAGCCAGTAAAAATTGACGATCGTGAATAATAATCTGATTTTGTGCTTCAATGGCCGGACGTAAAAAATCAAAAAATATTTGCTTTTTAGTGGCAATATCTTCTATTTCAGCAAATAACGGCACCTTACCTAGATCAATATTATTCAACTGACGTTCACCAGGTGCTACAGATATCTGGCTAGTGTTAGGAAAAATAAAGAGTCGCATCGCCAACAAAGCAACAACGGCTAAGCCTAACGCAAAAGTCACTTGACCCACATTGCCTATCTTCAACAGTACCTGCCTTATCAAAAATTCATTTCAACTTATAAATCCCGCTAATTATAACCTTAATAAACGATAGGATACAGTAAACCACTTTTGTAGAGTCTGTGCTTATCCGTTATTGATCACGATACGTTAAGTCAGCGTCTACAAAAACTAAAATTAATTACACTTTCATGACTATATCCAGTTAAAATCATTATACGTGTTTACGGGGCAGTCATTTATGATTGTGAATCGTCTTATTCAACAACTCAAGGATTTGAGAACACATTATGTTGAATCAAAAGTTCAATAATTATCATCATGTGGTAGCCATCGGTGGCGGACATGGATTAGGCAGAATTCTTGCCTCATTATCTTTTTTAGGTCCGAGATTAACGGGAATTGTTGCAACGACTGATAACGGTGGTTCTACTGGTAGGCTTAGGCAAGATCAACAAACTATTGCTTGGGGGGATTTACGTAATTGTCTTTCCCATCTTGCACATCGTCCATCGTTAGGTTCAATGTTATTTGATCATCGTTTTACGGGTGACAATGAACTTTCGGGGCATAATTTAGGTAACGTAGTATTACACGCACTTGATCAACTTTGTGTAAGACCACTTGAAGCGGTTAACTTAATTCGTGGCTTACTTAAAATTGAGACACAAATTATTCCAATGTCAGAAGCTTCTACTCATCTGGTGGCACTTACTCACTGTGGTAATAAAGTGTTTGGTGAACTTAATGTCGATGGCATGAAGGAAGCGCCGATTGCATTATCATTAGAACCTGAAGTTGAAGCGACATTAGAGGCTTGTAGTGCACTAGCAAATGCTGATTTAATTATTATCGGCCCAGGGAGTTTTTTAACCAGTATACTTCCTCCTTTATTGCTGCCACAAATAGCCAAGAGCATTCGTGAGTCGAACGCACATGTTATGTTAATTGATAATTTAACCGCTGAGTATTCACCTGCAAGCACGTTTAGTATTGAAGATAAAATTGCTTGGTTTAACCAGGTAATAGGCAAAGAAGTGATTGCTGATGTTATTCAGCATGGGAGTGAAATTAAGTTGTCTCATTCCAACATTAACGGTGTTCGTTTTAATCACTTTCCATTAATTAGCCAATATCATCCAGGGTTACATGACAAAACAGCATTAGCAGAAGCGATTAGCCAAGTTTGTGACTTACACCTTAAGCGGATTGATTTGGTTGAATACCGTCATTGCAATATGACATAAAATCTATCGATATTGTCTATAGTCATATCGAAGCTCATGGTGTTTAATATTCGTTATGAATTCTGTTGATGGAGCATACTGCTCGCAGAAGTGATTTGATGGAGTTAAACATTTGGCTAACGTGCAACTTTGTCAGATATGAAAATTGAAATGGTCAACACAAAAATGGCTGCATAATGCAGCCATTTTTGTATCCCAATAGCTAAGACTAAATCACTTGAGCTATGGCTTTACACACCGCTGGGATATTATTTTTCGTTAACCCAGCCACACTAATACGACCCGAGCCGACAATGTAAATAGCGAACTCATCTTTTAAACGAGCAACTTGGCTTTTGTTCAGACCAGAAAAACTAAACATACCGTTTTGACGAGAGATGAAGCTGAAATCTTGTTCGACACCTTCAGCTTTTAGACTTTCGACAAATAAACTGCGCATTTCAGCAATGCGTTCACGCATTAGCGTCAATTCTATTTCCCATTCTTGGCGCAGTGCAGCATCCGCTAAAATGGTACTTACAATCAATCCGCCATGTGCCGGAGGATTAGAATAATTTGCGCGGATAGTTTTTTTAATTTGGCTAAAGCTTTTTACTGCATCATCTTGATTTTCAGCAACGATGGTTACCGCACCGACGCGTTCGTTATATAAACCGAAGTTTTTAGAAAAAGAGTTTGCAATTAATAACTCTGGTACTACAGCAGCAACTGTACGTAGACCTTGTGCATCTTCATCTAGACCAGCACCAAAACCTTGGTAAGCAAAATCAAATAACGGTAACAATGATTTTTCTAAACAAACCTTGGCGACGAGTGTCCATTGTTCAATTGATAAATCGATACCCGTTGGGTTATGACAGCAACCATGAAGTAAAACCACATCACCGGCATCCGCATTGGCTAAATCAACTAACATTGAATCGAAATCCATATCGTGTGTTTCAGCTTTGTAATAACGGTATTCTTTAACGGTTAATCCTGCGGTTTCAAAAATATTCTGGTGATTAGCCCAAGTAGGATTACTAACCCAAATGGTTGTTGATTTGGTATTTCGGACTAGAAACTCTGATGCTACCCGTAATGCCCCAGTTCCACCGGGTGCTTGAGCTGTTACAGCTCGTTTATCCGATATAATTTGGCTCTCAGGCCCAAAGAGTAATTCTTGAACCACTTGATTGTAAGCTTGTACACCTTCAATACCGAGGTAATTCTTGGTCTTTTCGGTTTCAAGTAAAATAGCTTCAGCTTTTTTTACAGAAGATAATATCGGCGTTTGCCCTGCTTCATCTTTATAAATGCCGACACCTAAGTTGACTTTGTGTGAGCGAGTATCTGCTTTGAAAGCATCTGTTAAGCCTAAGATCGGGTCTGCTGGCGCAAGCGTGACTTGAGAAAAGATCATTACAACTATCCTAAGTGAGGTGAAGAGACTAATTTTGTTTAGTTATACCATTGTATGTCGACAGTGAGTAGTGAGATTTTTAATAGTTGAGATAATTTTATGATAAAGTGAACATTCCTCAAATTTATGTACACGATAATAGTTATTTTGTTAGTTATCCTGTCACTTCCTGCCATTAGTATTATCTCCCCACCAGAACAGGGAACACTACTCTGACTGCTAATTGCTTTTTATTTGGTGAGTAACGTTAGATTCATTTTTAATCGCTAAGTGATTTAGCGTTACTTCTGTCAGAAGATAGTAAAATGAAAGTTTCGATATGATATGGGTGACAATCATCTGATGACTATCAGACAATATCTTGTTCTGTAGTTAATATTACATTACAAAAAAACAGTTATAGAATCGCGAGGACTTTATTAAGTCAATCTTGTCGTTTAACGGATATAAAAAAAGGAACCCGAAGGTTCCTCTTTTTAAAGCGACTAAACTAATTACTTAGTTAACGCTTCTTTTGCTTTTTCAACTAAAGTTGCAAAAACAACTTTGTCGAAAACAGCGATGTCAGCCAAAATCTTACGATCGATTTCAATAGACGCCTTTTTCAAGCCGTTAATGAAACGGCTGTAAGACAGACCATTTTGACGAGACGCTGCATTAATACGTGCAATCCATAACTGACGGAATTGACGTTTTTTCTGACGACGGTCACGGTAAGCATATTGACCAGCTTTAGTTACTGCCTGAACAGCAACACGGTAAGTACGGCTACGAGCGCCATAATAACCTTTAGCTAATTTTAAAACTTTCTTGTGACGAGCACGTGCGGTTACACCACGCTTAACTCTTGGCATTTTCTAAACTCCTAAATTAAGCGTATGGTAGTTGACGCGCGATTGCTGGAACGTCAGATTTAGCAACTAAACATTTAGCACGTAAGTGACGCTTACGCTTAGTGCTTTTCTTGGTCAAAATGTGACGTAAGTGTGCTTGCTTGCGCTTGAAACCATTAGCGGTTTTCTTAAAACGCTTCGCTACACCCTTGTCTGTTTTCATTTTAGGCATTTCTAAAACTCCGCATTGGGACGTTAATAAACGTAAGGCGAGCAAAAGCCTCAAGAGACTTTTGCTACTTTAGGGTTGCCCTACTATTTCTTTTTAGGTGCTAGCACCATAATTGCTTGTCGACCTTCCATTTTCGGGAAAGATTCAACAACCGCATACTCTTCCAAATCAGCCTTGATACGGTTCAAAAGATCCATACCTAGGTTTTGGTGTGCCATTTCGCGACCACGGAAACGCAGCGTAATTTTCGCTTTGTCACCATCTTCTAGAAAACGAATCAGGTTGCGTAGTTTTACCTGATAGTCGTTTTCATCAGTGCCAGGACGGAATTTAATTTCCTTAACCTGGACCTGTTTCTGCTTCTTCTTTTGTTCTTTTTGAGCTTTCGCTTTATCAAAAAGGAACTTACCGTAGTCCATTATGCGACAGACAGGTGGCTCAGCATTGGGACTGATCTCTACAAGATCAACTCCGGCTTCATCTGCAACGTTCTGAGCTTCTTTTATACTTAATATACCAATTGGCTCACCATCTAAACCTGATAAACGGACTTCAGGTACACCAGTGATTTCATCATTGATTCTATTAGGGGCTGGCTGTCGCCCTGCTGTTCTTTTGATCTTTATGACCTATTCCTCCAACAATTTGAGACTACGGAGCGAAATCTGTTGACGTATCATCGCGGCGAAATCTTCTAGTTTTAACTTGCCTAAATCGATACCGTCACGCGTACGCACCGCTACTTCCTTATTTTCCATTTCTTGATCACCAACGACCAATAAATAAGGCACACGTCTTAGGGTGTGTTCGCGTATTTTAAAGCCTATTTTCTCATTCCTCAAGTCAAAAGATGCTCGAATACCCTGTTCTTTGAAGAATTTAACGATTTCTTCAACATAATCAGCTTGTTTATCGGTAATGTTCATTACAACAACTTGCATTGGAGCAAGCCATGTTGGGAATTTACCGGCGTATTCTTCTATCAATATACCTATGAAACGTTCTAAAGAACCTAAAATAGCACGATGGATCATTACTGGCGTCTGGCGACTGTTGTCTTCTGCGACATAAGTGGCACCCAAACGAGTCGGTAATGCATAATCGAGTTGTACTGTACCACATTGCCATGCACGATCTAAACAGTCATGCAAAGTAAATTCGATTTTTGGACCATAAAAAGCGCCTTCACCCGGTAATATTTCATATTTAATATTATTATTGGCAAGAGCTTGCTTTAAAGCGTCTTCAGCTCGGTCCCACATATCGTCATCACCAATACGCTTTTCAGGGCGAGTTGACAGTTTAACCACGATATTATCGAAACCAAATGTAGCGTATGTGTCGTATACCATTTGGATACATGCACTGACTTCATCCTGCACTTGATCATCAGTACAAAAAACATGAGCGTCGTCTTGAGTAAAGCCACGTACACGCATAAGACCATGAAGTGAACCTGATGGTTCGTTACGATGACAACAACCAAACTCTGCCATACGTAATGGTAAGTCGCGATAAGATTTTAACCCTTGGTTGAAAATCTGTACATGACCTGGACAGTTCATTGGCTTAATCGCGTATTCACGGTTTTCGCTGTTAGTGGTGAACATGGCTTCTGCGTATTTATCCCAGTGGCCAGAACGTTCCCATAAAACTCGGTCCATCATTAGAGGGCCTTTCACTTCTTGATAAGTGTATTGACCTAACTTTTGACGAATGAATTTCTCAAGTTCTAAAAATATGCTCCAACCATCGTTATGCCAAAACACCATTCCTGGCGCTTCTTCTTGCATATGGTACAAATCTAGTTGCTTACCAATTTTACGGTGATCACGCTTAGCAGCTTCTTCTAAACGCACTAAATGCGTTTTAAGGGCTTTTTTGTCAGCCCATGCTGTGCCGTATATACGTTGCAGCATTTTGTTATCAGAGTTACCACGCCAATACGCACCAGCAACGCTCATTAACTTAAAGTTTTGACAAAAACGCATGTTTGGCACATGTGGACCACGACACATGTCGATGTATTCTTCGTGATGATAAAGCGCTGGTGTTGCGTCTTTACTGATGTTTTCATCTAAAATAGCTATTTTGTATTCTTCACCGCGTTCGCTAAAAGCATCACGAGCGTCTTTCCAAGATACAACTTTTTTAACCACATCGTAGTTAGTTTTAGCTAACGAAAGCATACGCTTTTCTAAGGCTTCTATATCTTCATGCGTCAGCTTATGATCTAAGTCGATGTCGTAATAAAATCCGTTGTCGATAACCGGGCCGATTGCCATTTTGGTTTCAGGCCACATTTGTTTGATCGCGTGACCTAATAAATGCGCACAAGAATGGCGAAGGATTTCAACACCCTCTTCGTCTTTGGCCGTGATGATAGCTAACTCTGAGTCTACAGTGATTAAGTCAGTTGCATCTTTTAATTCACCGTTTACGCGGCCAGCAATACACGCTTTTGCTAAACCAGGGCCGATGTCTAATGCAACATCAAGAGTCGATACAGGATTGGCAAACTCACGTTTGCTGCCATCAGGCAATGTAATAATAGGCATTAAAAATTCCTTTTCCAGTGGTGACCCACACGTAGGGCCACATGGTAATTAAGTATGTTCTTTTTGAACGAGAGCACGCTAATGAAATCAAGACAGTACAGGAGTCTTAGTTACCCAAAAACGCAAGTCTCTATTCTATGTGATAAGCGGATTATTGCGCAACCATGGTGCGATGAATAACTGCAATATATGAGGTATTCAACAACATTCATTGGTTAAGATCACTGTATTGGTCAGCAGTGAATATGACTTTAGCCCACCTTTATTGTGTCTTGCCTTAGAGGGTGTTTGTTGTTTTAAAGATGACTATTTAGTGACGATTAACTATATTGATTACATTAAACCCTGATTCATAACTAAAAAATGTAAAAATAGACTTTAATCTTAGTTGTGAGTGAATAATATTGATTTGTATTTAAATCATGCTTAGGGATGACCCAAAATATAAAATGCTCACTATACTTACTGAAATGAGTCAGTGAGGAGTACTAGCAATGAGATTACTTTCGCGTGCCATTTGTTGCCCGCATTGCGGGCATCATCAATATGTCACTTTAGATGCAAGTTCTGGAGATCAAGAATATTACGACGACTGCCGTATTTGTTGTAATCCAATACACATTCGAATGCACCTAGATGATAACCGCCGAACAATTGAACTTCATATCGATTCTGACGATGAACAAATTTATTAATGCCTAGCTTGCCTGCTTAATCTTCAAAGCAGGCAAGTTAATATAGATAATTATTTTAGGTGATTATGTTGGGTGATTAGGCGAGTTGCTTTTTAGCAAGAATTCGCTCCACAGTATCAACAATAACCTGTGTTTGACTGTCTATTTCGATATTAATCTTGTCGCCAACGTTATAATGATTCAAATTAGTTAACTTTAAGGTTTCTGGAATTAAATGCAGTACAAAACCACTGTCACTGACTTTACCTACCGTTAAGCTACAACCGTTTATTCCCACAAATCCTTTATAAAAGATGTAGTTCATCCATTGTGAGTCAACCTGTAATTCAATATTGTAATGCTCGTCGGTGTTACTGACAGCCTTAACCGTGGCCAGAGTATGTACATGGCCAGATAAAATATGGCCACCGATCTCAGTTCCAAACGTTAACGAGCGCTCAATATTAACCATGTCACCGACACTGGTATTACCTAGGTTAGTTACGGCTAATGTTTCTTCCATTACATCAAAAAAAACCTTATCATTTAGTATCTTGGTTACGGTAAGGCAAACCCCATTATTAGCTACGCTAGCACCTGTCACTAATCCTTGTGTTAACGGTGGTGTCATTGCAACTTCAAAGGTTTTAAGACCTGCAGCATTGTTAATCGATACCACTTCACACGTGGCTTGGACTATACCAGTAAACATAATTCTCTCGTTCCGTTATAGGTTTTTTAATGAATAATACAGGTTTTCAAATTTCA
This sequence comes from Shewanella sp. AC91-MNA-CIBAN-0169, assembly GCF_040310165.1. Lineage (NCBI taxonomy): Bacteria > Pseudomonadati > Pseudomonadota > Gammaproteobacteria > Alteromonadales > Shewanellaceae > Shewanella > Shewanella sp. AC91-MNA-CIBAN-0169. The sequence continues at coordinate 1,585 of NZ_JBEOPM010000022.1, read as the reverse complement.
CGCTTGATAAAATTAGCGCTTCCTGTGCTGATAGCTCAAGTGACTCAAACCATGATGGGTTTTATTGACACAGTGATGGCAGGTAGAGTGAGTGCAGTAGATATGGCTGCCGTAGCTGTTGGCACCAGTCTATGGTTACCTGCAATCTTATTTGTTCAAGGCTTGTTAATGTCCTTTACCCCTGTATTTTCACAGCATCATGGGGCTAATAATCAACAAATCATTCCATCACTCATTTTTCAGGCGGGTTATATTGCCATAATAGGTGGTATTGGGGTGATGTTATTTCTCGCATCTTCAACATATTTGCTCGACTTTATGCATTTAGAGCCAAAACTGCATTTATTAACAGTAGGTTACATAGATGCCATTTTGTGGGGCGCCCCAGCCTTCGTGTTGTATCAAGTATTACGCGGTTGCAGTGAGGGGATTTCTTATACCATGCCGACAATGGTGATAGGCTTCATTGGGTTAGCGGTCAATATACCCGCTAATTACGTGTTTATTTATGGTGGTTTTGGTATTCCTGCTATGGGTGGTGCTGGTTGTGGTGTTGCAACTGCATTAGTCTTTTGGGCAATGTTAGCTGCGATGATTATTTACATGTTAGTTGATAAAACATTTAAACAGCTCGCGCCATTTAAGCATTTTTACCGTCCTCATTTAGCCAGTATGTGGTCTATGACTAAATTGGGTATGCCAATTGCGATGGCATTATTTTTTGAGGTCAGCCTGTTTGCTATTATCGCGTTATTTTTAGCTCCATTAGGCGCTAATGTTGTTGCAAGCCATCAGATTGCCCTTAACTTCTCGTCAATTGTCTTTATGCTGCCACTATCTATAGGTATTGCTGTCTCGATACGAATTGGTTATTACCTTGGCCGTGGGCAACCAGAAATATCGGCTTTAGTCGCAAAAGTGGGTTTATGGTTATCATTCACCCTAGCCATTTTTACCGCCCTATTAACCGTCACCTTTAAGCATCAAATCGCCTTGTTGTATAACGATAACCCTGAAGTGGTCGCTTTGGCTGGTAGTTTAATGATGTTAGCTGCGTTTTATCAGATATCAGATTCAATTCAAGTAGTCGCTGCTGGAGCATTACGTGGTTATAAAGATACTCGTAGTGCTTTCTATATCACCTTGTTTTCATATTGGGTTATTGGTATTACTACAGGTTACATTTTAGGTTATACCGATTTTATTTTTGAACCTATGGGCGCACACGGATTTTGGATTGGATTAATTGCAGGTTTAACTTCGGCAGCAATTTTGTTTGCTATTAGATTGAAATACATTCAAAAGAAAGGATTTGAGTTTAAACAGATTGGCGAATCTAATTGATTTTTTGAAGCTTAAGCGACTCACATTGCTTAAGCTTGAATCAAGTTGCACAGCAAATCACCATTTAGACATATAAATGTTTTTTTTGCTTGCATGCAACAGCCTATCCCCCTTAAGATAGCGTCCGCTTTGAAGCAAAAGATTTTAAAGTGCAACGTTAAACTATACACCCGTAGCTCAGCTGGTTAGAGCACTACCTTGACATGGTAGGGGTCGGTGGTTCGAGTCCACTCGGGTGTAC